>JAYVXV010000001.1:0-2874 GCA_043784905.1 Holophagaceae bacterium
ATGTTGTGGTCACATGAACCTCAGCAGCAGTCGGGGCCACAGGATGCTTCGCCGCTGCCCCGCATTGCGGAGGTCTCTCGCCGCAGGCTGTCGGATGAGCAGGAAAAGAGCTGGGGATCCGTGATGGGCTTGGTCGGCGTCAGCAGCTCGACACCGTTCAGATAGGGCTCGCGGCCATAAATTTCGAAGGTCTTCGCGCACACCGCTGTTGGCAACCCGCGCTCCAGCACATGACCATCGTCGTCCTCCACGCGCTTCCAAGGGCCCCGATAGATCACCGCCTGGCCGTGATCCCAACAGGGGCCTTCCTTGCCTTTGTAAGCGATGACCGTGACGCTTCTAAATTCAATACCTTCCACCACGCGCCAAGGCTCGGCATCCCGCTTGGCCAGGGTGATGCCATAGAATCCGGCCTCGGCAAAAGCCTGAAGGAAAGCCTCTTCTTGAAAAGCCCCGCTGATGCAGCCGCTCCAGAGTTCGGGATCTTTGCGCAGGGCATCTGGAACATCTCGATCACTCACGATGTCGCTGATGACCGCACGGCCACCGCGTTTCAGGACGCGATGGAGCTCACGAAAAAGCTTCGCTTTTTCATCCATCGCCACCAAGTTTAAGACGCAATTCGAAACCACCACGTCCACCGATTCATCCGGGATCATGGGCGATTCGCTTCGCAGGCGGCGCATCTCCGATTCAAGATCGGCGAGGCTCGATGCGTCCTTCACGGGATGGCGGACCAGCCATGATTCGACCTGATCCATGTCCAAGGCGAGATCCTGGATACGGCCCTTTTTGAAAATTACATTGTCGTGGCCGATGGCTGCGGCGACTTTAGGCGCGGCAGATTTCGCCAAGGCCAACATGTCATCGTTCATATCCACACCCAGGACCGATCCAGAAATCCCCACCACTTGCGACGCGATAAAGGCAATCTTGCCGCCTCCACTGCCGAGGTCCAACACGGACTCCCCCGGTTTGAGCCAACGGCTCGGATCACCGCATCCATAATCCCGCTCAAGCACCTCAATGGGGATCACTTTCAGATACTGCGGGTCATAGTCTACGGGGCAACAAAGCGCAGCCTCCGGCGCCATGGCACCGGCGCTGTATCTGACTTTCACCGCGTTTTCCACATCCAATTCGGGCTGATTCATCAGGTCGGTTCTTTCATAAAGGTAGGGTCGAGTCCTTCATCCGGGGATGGCCGTGGGATGACGGCGAGGGGGGATTAGTGACAGCATCAACGCATATGCTTCCCTTGATCAAGCATCCAAAATACCTGGTCATGGTCCTGGCCAAGGCTCCGGTGGTGGGTCATGTGAAAACGCGGCTGGGGGCCGATGTCGGCGCGTTCGCGGCATGTCAGGTCTACCGGAGTCTGGCGGAGGAAGCTTGGGCCAACCTGCTCAAAGCCCGCGCCAGCCTTGGGTTTGAGGTCTGGCTGGCCTACGATTTACCCGAGTCCAAGGCCCAAATGCAAGCCTGGCTTTCAGGCGCCGAGGCCTACCTCCCCCAAGCCACGGGCAACCTTGGAGATCGTATCTGCGACTGTTTTCAGGCAGGATTTGATGCAGGATTTCACGCGGTCCTCATCACGGGCACCGATGCGCCGGATGTGACATCAAAGCACTACGAAGGTGCCTTCGCAAAAGTGGCGCCGATGCAAGCGGTCGTGGGGCCCAGCGAGGACGGCGGTTTCTACCTGCTCACCCTTCCAAGGACGGACCTAGATCTTCATGTACTCTTCGATAACATTTCATGGAGCACCGAAAGTACCCGCGAAACACTGCACAACAACGCCCTTCGACTCGGCCTTGGGTGGACCGAACTGGAGCCCCTTTTGGATGTGGACACGTTGCAGGATTTGCATCGCGTCAGACCTGGCCTATTGGCACCGTAAAGGGCCTGTCACACTGGCCCGCGTAATCGCCTCAAAGTTAAGGAGCGTGTTTCAGAATGGGGCGATGCCGCGCTGGGAGCGCCGGGCGAGCGAGGCAGATGTCAGTTTGTCTTGCGTATCGGCAAAGCCGATACCAAGAAGGCAGCCGACCACGGCATATCGCCTATACGCCACGGGAGGCTAACGCAGCATCGCGAAGCCCGCCGCCCCAGCCCGAAGGGACGGGGCCAGCCGCGCGCATCGCAGCGTCAGCGGCCTTGTGCGTATCATCTATACGCAGCTACGGCCCCTTCCTTGCGCTGCATCGCGGCTGACCTCCGTCGCGGCGCCGTCCCATTCTGAAACACGCTCCATGGAGCCCCCATGCCTTATTACCAAGACGGCGATCTCGCCAAGTTCGGCAACATCGGAAAAGACGCCCCGGAGCTGGCCAAGGCCTTTTTTGATTACTACGGAAAAGTGTTTGAGGAAGGCGCCCTCACGGTTCGGGAGAAAGCCCTCATCGCCCTGGCCGTGGCCCATGCGGTGCAGTGCCCCTATTGCATAGACGCCTACACCACCGCCACGCTCGAACAGGGCTGCGCCCGGGAAGAATTGATGGAGGCCGTCCATGTGGCCTGCGCCATCCGTGGCGGGGCCAGCCTCGTCCATGGCGTGCAGATGATGAATCACGCCGACAAAATTTCGATGTAAGGAAAAATAGATGGAAAACGCCACGGTGGAAAACCTGCGCGAGTCACGGCCACCTCGCCTTGACGTGACGGAGCAATTACAGGCCATCGGTCGAGCCGACATTCCCAGTTTTCAAGCGCACCTAGAGCGGGCTGGCCTGACGGCCCTGACTGCCGATGCGACCACTATTTTTCAAGTGAACGTCGGCAAGCTCTGCAATCAGACCTGCCATCACTGTCATGTGGACGCGGGCCCGGACAAGACCGAAGAGAACATGGACTGGCCGACCTTCGAGGCCTGCC
>JAYVXV010000002.1:0-9370 GCA_043784905.1 Holophagaceae bacterium
CGCCGAGCCATCGCAGCAGACATCCTGGCGGAGGGCGCGGCAAGGGTGGCACCGCGTTTGAAGGATCCGGTGGAATGGGAAAGTCAGCGCCGACAGGCTCAGGCTTTGGCCACCAGCCTCACCCAGGATTACGACGCCGCCGAAAAATTCAGACGGGCCATTCAGCCATGGACCTGATTCCTGATAACGCGATCTGGGTGCGCTTCCCGCGCTTTATCGGCGATGCAGCCATGCAGCTGCCTGTCCTACGCCTGCTGCGGCAGATGGACCGAGGTCCCATCGTGGTGTGGGGACCCAAAACCACCGTATCGCTCCTGAGCCACAGCGATCTCGCCGATGGGGTGCTGCCCGATGGAGGCCGGCTCGGCCCCTGGCGGATGGCAACTTTATTGCGCCAACATCGGGCCGCCGCCAGCATCCATTTCCCAAAATCCCTGCGTCCAGCCCTGGGAGCCTGGCTTGCACGAGTGCCCGTGCGAATCGGTGTGGATGAAAGCCTGGCGGGCTTCTTCAATACTCACAGCGGGCCCTTCTGGGAAACCGAAGGGCCCTTTATGCTCCGCTATCACGCGGTGCTCAAAAAAGCGTTTCCCGATGCGCCACCCATGCCTTTCGCGGACTTCGATCCGGGAGTAATCGTGGACGCGCCCACCGAGCCTTTTCTTTGCTTAATGCCCGGCAGTACCTGGCCCTCCAAGGCCTGGCCCGTGGCTCACTACCGCGCACTGTTGCTCAAGGCTCGATCCAATGGTTTTCAAGTGGCGGTGCTCGGGACGCCAGATGAGGCCACCGTTTGTGACGCCGTTTCGGGTGTTGACGGCATCAACCTTTGCGGTCGCACCAGTCTGCCCGAAGCCGCAGCTTGGCTCCGAAAATCACGAATCGCCATCGGCAATGATTCCGGTCTTAGTCATCTGGCCGCCGCTTGCGCAACCCCCACGCTGGCACTTTACGGTGCGACGGACCCAGGCGGGTCCACGCCTTGGGGGCCAAAATCCTTAGCGCTACGGCGACCCGGCGTACCCTGCGCACCCTGTTTCAAACGGGATTGTTTCGTCGAAGGCCACCCTTGCCTGGCGGGAATTTCAGCAAATGAAGTCTGGGACTCAGCCATGGAACTCATCTCGACGTAGAATCATTGAATGAGAGGTTCGACCATGCGCATCGCCCCACTATTTTTGTTCGCCGCCCTGCCCGCAATGTCGGCCCCGCTTTGCGCGCAAGAAACACCCATGCCTGTCATTTCCTTTGACACGATGCATTTCGATTTCGGGAAAATCTCGCCGGACAAGAAAGCCAGCCACAAATTTAAGGTCACCAACTCAGGCAAGGCCGTGCTCAACATCACGTCCGTGAATCCATCCTGCGGGTGTACCTACACCGCGCCCGCCAAGTGGTCCTTACTCCCCGGCGAAACCACGGATCTGGAAGCCACCTTCAACCCTGCGGGCTATCGCGGCCCCGTTCGGAAATCCCTGACGGTGGTGTCCAACGACCCCAAGACGCCCAGCCAGACACTCACGTTTGAGGCCGACGTCATTCAAGAGATCAACGTCAAAAGCACCTCGATGTTTTTCTTGGACGCGGCCCGCTCCAAGCCCGTGAACAGTTCTGTAAAGCTGGAGAGCGGCAACGGGCAAAAAGTGGAAATCACCGAAGTGAAAGTGCCCGGCGCGCCCTATTACCGTTTCTCATTCCGCAATGAAGGCAATGACGCGGTGCTGGACATTACCTTCGACGGCAAGCTCGTGCCCAAAGGACAGCAGCGTGGCACCGATGCCATCACCGTGCGGCATACCAACCCACGAGTCGCACCCATCGTGCTGACGGCCCAGTGGGAGCTGAAGCCCGCCATCGTCGCCGCCCCGGACAAGGTGGTTTGGCAGGAGCAAGCCGGCAAGGAATTGCGTACCAAACTGCTATTCAAGAGCGCCAACGGGAAATCCTTCATCCTGAAAATGGAGGGCTGCACCAATCCGAATGTTCGTGTCGAGGGTCTTTCCACGAAACCCGCCGCCCAACACGAGATCACCGTGGTGATGGGCAAGGATGCGAAACCCGGCACTACGAACGACTGGCTAACGCTCACTACCGATGATCCGGATCAGCCGGAGCTGCTGGTGCGCGTCGCTGCCATCCTTGGCTGAGCCGACGGAGGCCCAGAGCAAGCATTTCCTCGCGGTCCTCGCCCTGGGGGGCACGGCCCTCATTTGGGGTGGAACCTTTGCGGCGACCGCTTTTGCACTGAGTCGGGGTCTCTCCGTGAATGCCTTGCTGGCGCTGCGTTTCACCATAGGTGGCGCGGTCCTGGGCTTGATGGTGGCGGCTCAACGGCTCAAACCCACGCGGCGGGAATTATTGGACGGTCTGTGGCTGGGCCTCGTCGTGGCCACGCTGTTCTGGTTCCAAACCGACGGGCTTCGCCTCACGACCACCGCCAAATCAGCCTTCATCACAGGGCTATACGTGGTTTTCACTCCGATGGTATCGCTGGTGGTCGGGGACCGATTGAAAGGCACCCATGCCCTCAGCGCCTTGGTGGCGCTCGGGGGCTTGATGCTACTGGTCTATCAGCCGGGCCTTTCCTATGGCGGATGGAATCGCGGTGACTCTGAAACGCTGTTAACCGCGCTCCTGGCTGGGATTCACATGGTGATGACGGGGCATTTTTCCCGCCGCAGCCGAGGTTGGATCTTGGCGTTCATTCAGGTGAGCGTCGTGGCGGTCCTGCTCACCCTCACGGCCCTCGCATCCCCAGCGCCCTATGGATTTCATGGGGCCGGAGCCGCGCTCAGATATCCGGGTATATGGATCAGCCTGCTTTTCCTTTCGGTCCTCGCCACAAGCGTTGCCTTCTACCTGCAAAGCACCATGCAGGCTTATGTGGGCGCCACCGAAGCCGCCATCCTGTTTTCCATGGAGCCTGTGTTCGCAGGGATCATCGCGGTCGTCGGCTGGGTTCCAGGTATCCACGAGCACCTGGAACCGCGCCAGTGGGCCGGCGCGGCGTTCATCATCGGAGCTACGCTGCTGGCCGAGATCGGACCGAGGTTGATGAAGGCACGTCGTGGCGAGGATGCTGAAGCCATCGGATAAGGCGTCAGGCCTCGGGCCTCAGGCTTCGTTGTTGTGACCGCTTCGTATGCAGAGGTACGAAATGCCCCATCGAAAACCAACAACGAGGCCTGAAGCCTGATGCCTGAAGCCTGAAGCCTGAAGCCCGAAGCCTGAGTCCTGGAGCCAGAAGTCCGAAGCCTGTAGCCTATATGAATGTTCATCGTGACTGGCGGGGCAGGCTTCATCGGGAGCCATCTGGTGAAGGCCCTGAATGATCGGGGTCACAAAGACATCCTGGTCGTGGACGATCTAGAACATTCTGCCAAATTCCAGAATTTATCGGACCTCACGATCTCCGACTACATGGATAAGCGAGAATTCCGCGCGCGCCTGGACGCTGGGTCCTACGAGGTGAAAGCCGAAGCCATTTTCCACAACGGCGCATGCAGCGACACCATGGCCACGGACGGACGCTACGTCATGGAGAACAATTTCGGCGACTCCAAGGCGGTGCTGAATTTCTGCATCCAAAAAATGATTCCGATGGTCTACGCATCGAGCGCGGCCATCTATGGAGGCAGCTCAGCCTTCACGGTAGACCCACAGAATGAGCGGCCGCTGAATGTCTATGGCTACTCAAAAATGGCCTTCGACCAGCATGTCCGCCATCGCCTTCTTGAAGCCCGCAGCCCCGTGATTGGCCTGCGGTATTTCAACGTCTTCGGCGCCCGCGAAGGCCACAAGGGCCACATGATGAGCGTATTGCATCAACTTTTGCGGCAGCTCAAAGAGAGTGGCGAATGCCGTCTTTTTGAGGGCACCGATGGCTACGGAAACGGCGAGCAAGTGCGGGATTTCATTCACGTGGATGACATCGTGTCCCTCAACCTCCACTTCTCGGATGCAGGTGTATCGGGCATCTACAATGCAGGGACGGGCATGGCCCGCTCTTTCAATGCCATTGCAAACACGCTCATTACCCATCTCGGCGGAGGCAGCATCCGCTACATTCCTTTCCCTGATGTGCTGCGCGGCAAATATCAAAGCTTCACCATGGCCGATGTGACCACCTTGCGCGCCGCCGGATACAGCCTTCCATTCTTGACGTTGGAAGAAGGCATCGCGCGAACACTCACGGAATTGTGATACCCGTTGGGTCGAAAAGATAAAAACGGGAACCGCAGATTCCGCAGACGGAAACCCATGATTCGGGTCATACCAAGTCGCGTTCAAAAAGATAAAAACTCACCACCAAGGCACGAAGAACACCAAGAAAGCATGAAGCTCCATCACCCATGACTCGGCCCGAAATCGCTTCGCGATGCGCATAGCGCCTGCGGGCCGAAGGCCCGCCAATCAGGGGGCCCGGCGCGGATCACATTAGGGGCCCTTGGTGAAACGCCAGTGTTTTTATGGCGGTTCAGTTAGGGCCCTTTATACCCTTGGGCACCGAGGCGTGAGGCCCTCGCCGGGCCCCCTGAATTTCATCCGCGCAGCTCGCACATGATGGGTCTCTTCTCGGTATCGGCTGCGCCGATACGCGAGACAAAGTGAAAACTGGTGCCCTTGACAAGAGACACACCATCTTGGTGGTTCAAATCTTTTGGATGCAACTCGGTACCAGGCACCAGAAATTTCCCATCGTGAATCTGCGTTCATCTGCGAAATCTGCGGTTCCAGATTTTTTAGGGAACGCAAACTCGGAGTAACCAGCGACTACGAAATTCGATCCACGACCACGAGGGTCACGTCGTCCTCAAACTGAGCCGGGCCATTGTGGGCGCGGACTTGAGCCACAAGCTGTTCGGCAGCCTGCTCTGCATCCTCGGGCAAATACCTACAGAAATCCATAAGACCGTCTTCGCCGAGATACGTTCGGTCTTCGCGCTCGACCTCCACCAAACCATCGGTACAAAGCACCAACCGATCTCCGGCTTCAAAGAGGGCTTGGTGGATGCTGAAGGGCAGGTCTGCGCCGATGCCGAGCATGAAACCTTTCCCAGGAAGCTGAACCGGTACGCCATGCCCCCCTGCGGCTCCATTGGGAATGCGGAAGGGTGCAGGATGGCCCGCTACCACATAGGCCATTTCCCCCGTAGCAGGGCGTAGATGGGCCAGGAAGGCCGTCGCAAACTGTTCAGCCAAGGTATTCCGGGCGAGATCCTCATTCATCCCTATGGCCCAAGCCAGGGGGTCCAGGCTCACGCGGACGTGGCTCTCGAAGGAGGTCTTCACCATCGCTGAGATCAGGGCCGCCGTGACACCATGGCCGCTAACGTCCGCGATCATCAACGCGGTGCTGCCATCTGGCAGAGGCGTGATGGCGTAGATGTCCCCACCGATTCCGTCAGCAGGAAGGTAGCGATGGGTGTAGCGAATGCCCGGCGCGGAGCCTGGCAGCGTGGGTAGCAGTCCCATCTGAAGGCGTGCCGCCAATTCCATCTCGGCATTCACGCGCTCCTGAAAACCGGTCAGTTCGGCGTTCTGTCGCTTGATTTCTTTCTGCATGGCAATAAGTCGAAAAGCGCTGTCCACCTTCGCCATCACCTCTTGGGCGTGGAAGGGTTTGGAGACCATGTCGTCGGCGCCAATGCTGAGGCCACCGATTTTGCTCATGCTGCCGTCAAGCGCCGAGACCAGCATGAAGTAAATGTCCCGCGTCTTGGGTTGGCCTTTCACGTGGCGACAGAATTCATCGCCTGACATCTCGGGCATTCGCAGATCCGAAATAATTAGATCCGGTTGGAGTTTCTCCATCTCCTCGACGCCCTTGACGCCATTCTCAGCGACCAGCACCTGGTAGTCCGCGCGCTTGAGATAGAAGCTCAGAATGTCCCGGATGGGGGCTTCATCATCCACCACCAGAACCACACCCTTGCTCATGCTTCAAAGACTCCGCGAATACCAAGAACGCTACGAGTGCTACGAGTGATTGGAGTGCTACGAGTGCTTGGCGAGAATGGCACGGATGGATTCATGCGCCCTCAAGACCCGCGCAGCGCGTCCTGCTCCGTGGTGAAGATCGAGAAATAATTCGTGAGATTGGTCTGATCGAAAGTCTTCTTGACCTGCAACGGAAGGCCGCAGAGATGCAGCTTGCCATTGCTTTTGTCCACGCTGTTGCGTGCGGCCACCAATAAGCCCAGACCCGACGAATCAATGAAACTCACGCCTTCCAGATTGATGACCAGGAGCTTGGGCTGCTGCTGCGCCACGGTGTCCCTGATCACGTCCCGCAACTGGGCCGTCACCTCGAAGTTCACCTTGCCCTGGATGGTCACGACCGCAGCGCTACCCTCCTGGCGGGCTTGGATGTTCAACATGGTGCCTCCTGGGATTTGATGCCTCTTAGTACCCGTTTCCGGGCTGCGTCACGCTGACGTTGTTTGTATTCACCGTGAGATGCAGGTCCCGAACTTGCGCTCTGGAACCCGGATGGTTCCATGACTTGAACTTCGTGTGCGAAGAAAAACGTAAACTCTTCCTGGCTTTGGATCAACTCAGTAATCCTAGCGCGTTCTGCGTCTTCTGGGCGCAAGCGCTCTGAAACCTTCTTCAGAGCGGTCACGGCGGGGCTTGGCAAGCGAATCAGAGTCCGCACCGTAAACTGCAAGGCCGCGTAGTCCTGGCTCATGTAGGGGTTCCCTCCATCGGCCCGGTGCTGGGGCACCAAGCGGGCACAAAGGGCCTCCCGCTCCAGGCTGCCCATCACTGGGAGACTGAATCCTTCTGGCAATTCCTGCGTCCAAGCCTGCAGTGCTTCCATGTTGATGAGCAGGTTTCGGCTCCGGGAAGGCTTGATGTGGGTGGGCATAAGGACATGGTGATCCAGCAGGAACCGGATTACCAGCAACACTCCAAGCCGATCCTCGGCCACGAATCGAATGCCGATTTGATCGTAGATCGTCTCCGCGACATTCTCAGGCTTGTGGAGCATTTTGAGGAGCATAGAGGCCCGGTCTTTACTTTGCTTGCGCTCGACGGCCGCCAGGGGCACTTCGTAGTCCCCTCGCAGCAGCCAGGTGCCATCATCGTTGGCCACCAGAAAACGGTCGTAGGGCTCGAAGACCTGCGCCTGAATGTCTTTCAGGTAGCGAAGGTTCACGTTGTGGTCAATGTGAAAGAGCGTGTGCATGACCCGTAAAATCACGCAGGCCCATCGTCCCAGGTCTTCTTGGGGACGTAACGACGCCCATACCAGCAGATCTTCTGGATCCTGAAGGTCTCGGACCCCAGGCGGGATCAAATCCGTTCGGTGATCGAGAATGGAGGAATTCAGAAATTCCAAAGCGTCCCCGAAGACCCGCACCACATGGGCCCGCTGGTGCGGAATCGCCAAGTCGTACCCGTAGTTCCGGGCAAAGGCCCACGCCGAATGATGGTCCGATATGTTGAGGCCATCGAGATCAATGGAGGACTCGCCCCCAAGGATCACTCGGGTGGCCTCCGGCGGCAGGGGAAAGAGCGGTGCGCGGGGCATGAAGGCCTAAGTGTAATGCGGTTCCAAAAAAAACGGGGCGCCATTGCGCCCCGTTCTGAATCAAGAATCCAAACTACTTGATGGCAAAAGCGGCCACCAAGGCGTAAATCACGAGGGCTTCGATGAGGGCCAGACCAATGATCATGGTCGTGCGGATGTCGCCCGCAGCCTGGGGATTGCGGGCGATGCCTTCGCAGGCAGCCGCAACGGCTTTGCCCTGACCGATACCACAGCCTGCGGCGGCGATGGCGAGGGAGAAGTGAGCGAGGAACTTGCCTGAGGTCCAAGAGGCTTCAGCAGCACCAGGGACTTGGGCAAAAGCCATGGTGGCAAAGGTGAGAAGGAAGGCGGTGGTGAGGAACTTCTTCATGGAAGTCTCCAAAAAAGGGGGCGGGGGGTTCGGAATCCCGTCGTCCCGAGTGAAAAAAAGGATTTAGTGATCGTGAGCGACCGCTCCAGATAGGTAGATTGTCGCCAGCATAATGAAGACGAAGGCCTGGATGAGCCCGAAGAAAAGTCCCAACACCATCAAAGGCACTGGCAGGAAAAGCGGCAGCAGGCCAAAGAAAATGCCCGCGACGATGTGCTCGCCCGCGATGTTACCGAAGAGTCGCAGAGAGTGGCTCAAATTGCGGGAGAGTAGACCCAAAATTTCCAGGGGGAACATCAACGGCGCCAGCCACCAAATGGGCCCGGCGAAGTGCAGCCAGTATTTGCCAACTCCCTGCTCTCTCATGCCATGGAAGTTGTAGTAGAGGAAGACTACCAGGGCCAATCCGAGGGTCACGTTCCAATTGGAGGTGCCGGGGTTCAGGCCGGGAATCAGGCCGAAAAAATTATTCAGGAACACGAAAAGACCCAGTGTCCCGATAAAGGGAAAATACTTATCGGGGTGGTGATGGATGTTGTCGGACACCAGGTTTCGGATACCGCTGGTGACGAATTCCAGCACCTGTTGGAAAGGGCCCGGAATGCGTTCCTTCTTCACCAGCGTCGTGATGATCACCGTGGCAATGGCCGCTAGGATGGCGTTCAGCAAATAGTCGTAACGTTCAAGGAATGACATCGGAACGCCGTCGGCAAAGGTGCCCCAGGCGTGTTGAGACAAACCTAAAAGGTGTGTCAGGAATTTCGCGAGTTCGGAGGCGTGGTGTTCCATCGAGATTCCCAGGCAGTGAAAAATGAAAATCGTTCAGTCGCGGGGTGGTTTGGGTGAGCGGAACGCGGCCACCGCCAACCATCCAGCCGCCAGGAGAACGGCCACGACGAAGAGCAGAATGCCCATCGCCAGAGGAAGCCCTTCCTGAGGCACAATCACCATCATCCCACGCAAGCAGAGCACGATCAACGCGAGTTTCACCAGGGTGAGGAACCCGTAAAACCAGCGCAGCCGTAGCTTGGGTGTCAGCATCCGGGCCACGATCAGGCGATGCAGGCTCCAGAACACAATGGAGACAAGGCCGCCCACGGCGAAAGCAAAGGCGGCCTGCCAGCCACGAAAAGCCCAGCCAAGCGTACCCAGCACCAGCAATGGCCACTGAATCCAGGCGATGCCCTTCAACAGGCCGCTGCCCGCATCAGGCGTGGTCATCACCATCCTTTTTGGGGTTCGAGTCGTCATCCGGCGGCCCAGGCTTCTTTTTCGACATTCGTATCGTCACTTTGTAGAGCTCGTAAAAGCCTGTGGCGATGCCCCAACCGATGCCCCAGAGACCACCACCCTCCGCGTGGCCAAAACGCCCGCCGATGTAGCGGCCGATGTAATAACCCAGCACGATGGCGATGGGAAAGACCATCCCCATGGCAATCAGATCCCCCCACAGGGCCCGTTCT
>JAYVXV010000003.1:0-2859 GCA_043784905.1 Holophagaceae bacterium
GAATCCATTCGCCCCGGCGCCATCAAACAGGTTTCCGTGGGTTACGGTGACTCCACCCAAAGCGTATGGATTGCATCGGCGGACTTAGGTGAAGGCGGATGGAACACAAGCCTTAGCGCCGATCACCGAACCCAAGGCGTGCTGCGCCTCAACGCCACGGCGGGGGATGGCGAGCAGTTGCAGAGCGGCTACCAAGCCCTAGGCGAAACCCGAGGCTTTGAATTGTTCACCGATGAGGCTGTTGAAAAAATGCTGAAAGAGGCCGTGCGCCTTGCCATTCAAGCCTTGGATGCGCAACCTGCCCCGGCTGGAACCTACCCGGTGGTGCTCAGCTCTTCGGCCGGCGGAACCATGATCCACGAGGCCTGTGGACATGGGCTGGAAGCGGATCTGGCCCTGGCCGGAATGTCTGCGTTCGCTGGCAAGCTGGGCCAAAAAGTCGCGGGCGCTGGCGTCACCATTATTGACGACGGCACCCTGCCCCACAAGCGTGGCAGCCAAAGCATGGACGACGAAGGCAACCCTGTGAGCCGCGTGGTACTCATCGAAAACGGCATCCTGGTGAATTACCTACAGTCCCGCAAAACTGCCCGAAAAATGAAAGTGGAACCCACCGGCAATGGGCGCCGCGAAAGCTATCGTCATATTCCGATTCCACGGATGAGAAATACTTTTTTGGCCCCTGGAATCGAAGCCCCCGAGGCCATCCTCAAGGATCTCCATCGCGGTCTGCTCGTGAAGCACATGGGCGGAGGCCAAGTGGATACGGTCACCGGCAATTTCGTTTTCCAAGTCACCGAAGGCTACTGGGTTGAAAATGGCGTCGAGATGTACCCCGTGAAGAACGCTACCCTCACCGGCTGCGGTCCCGAAGTGCTGGCCTCCATCACCCGCATCGGCTCGGACCTTCACCACTTCGACATCGGCACCTGCGGCAAAGACGGCCAAGGTGTCCCCGTCAGCGACGCGCTACCGACCATCCTCGTCCCGGCCCTGGTGGTGGGGGGCACCGCGGAACCCCTGCCCAGCGTAATCTGAGCCGGATATCGTACTCGAAAATTAAATTTCTTAAGCCAATTTAAAAAGGTATTTGATGCTCCGCACTTTCATCCCCGAATCCCTCGAAGCCCAACTGCAAGACGGTATCCGCCATGCGCAAAAACTAGGTGCCCATGGCGCCGAAGCCTACGTCTCTGTCTCTCGTTCACGAAAGGCCAAAGTGCAGAACGGCGAGCTGGAGGACCTGAGCGTCTCCAAGCGCGGTGGCATCGGCGTGCGCGTGCTGCGCGCGGGTGGCAAGGGCATCAAGGTGGGATCAGCCACCACCACGGACCTATCGCGGCCAGATTTCAAAGATCTTTTCGCCCAGGCCTGGGAGCTTTCGGCCCTCGGCGATGAAGACCCATGGATTCGGCAAGCGGATCCCGAAGGCCAGGACGATCTGCCGAGCCGCTTCGATGCACGCGGCGGCGCCCTCAGCGCGGAGCAGCGCATCGCCAACGCTCACGAGCTGGAAACCGCAGCCCGTCAGGCCTCGACAAAGGTCGTAGCTGTGCGCGGCGCCGTCTGGGCCGATGGCGAGGGCGCCTCACTCCTGCTCACGCAAAAAGGCGTGCGGAACGCCGACGTGGCATCGAGTTGCTCCGCCAGCATTGAGCTGGCCGTGGAGGAGGGAAAGGATCGCCAGGCCTCCTGGCACTGGGATATGGGCCGCCACCCAGGTGCATTCGAGATCGCCGCCATCGGTGCAGAAGCCGCCCGCAAAGGCGAAGAGAAACTCAATCCCAAGCCCTTGCCCGCTGGCAAGTACCCGGTGGTGCTCCATCCCGAAGTCGCGGTGGATCTCTTCGGCATCATCGCCGGAATGCTATCGGCTGAATCGGTGCTCAAACAACGCAGCCTTTTCGCGGGAAAAAAGGGTGAGCTCATCGCCTCGCCATTATTGACGCTGATTGACGACGGACGGCTCCCAGATGGCTTGGGCAGCGAGCCTTGGGATGGCGAGGGCCTCTCCACCAGGCGCAACGTGCTGCTCCGGGATGGGGTGCTTCAAACCTACCTACACACACTCAAAAGCGCTGCGGAAATGGGTGAGAATCCCACAGGCACCGCGAGCCGGGGGCTGGGAGGCAATCCGGGGGTGACGCTGTTCAACCTCTTCCCGAAGGCCGGTGACAAGTCCGCTGCGGAGCTCTACCGCATGGCGGGCAACGGTGTGCTCATCACCGAGCTGATGGGCCTTCACACGGTGGATCCTGTCAGCGGTGATCTCAGCGTGGGCGCGTCGGGCCTGCGAATCCGTGATGGCGTCATCTGCGAAGCCGTGGACAAGATCACCTTCGCGGGCAACCTCCGCGACTTCCTCACGCGCATCACAGCCCTGGGCAATGATCTTCGATGGTATGGCAGTAGCGCGGGCCTTTCGATATTGCTGGAAGAAATGAACCTCGGGGGAGCTTGAATCCCAACGGCTCAGTGGAAAGGAAATCTCACCACAAAGGCACGAAAAAAGATGAAGGCCACGAAGATTTTTCCCGTGACCTTCGTGTCATTTGTGCCTTCGTGATGAATTTTTCATTTCGGCGGATGTTCTAGGAATTCGATGTCGGGATTCTTTTCGGCGGTGGTTCTGCGCTGCCAGTCGTTCTCGAAAAGAATGGCGGGATTGCCTTCGGTGTCCTCCACCAGTTCGCCCCAAAAACGGGTGGGATCGGGCCAGCCGCCGCGCAGCCATCGTGCCGTCTGAAAGCTCCGGGGTTCCATCATCACAGGGCAGGCGTATTCATCCTTGAGACGATGGGCCAGTACCTCGAATTGCAAGCGCCCCACGGCCCCTAGAATCGGCAGCGGTGCGCCGCC
>JAYVXV010000004.1:0-2855 GCA_043784905.1 Holophagaceae bacterium
GTTCCACCCGGCACCAGTTGCTGAAGTTCAGGCCCGCTGCGGCGGGGGATACGCCCCTCGCGCAACCGCTGGAGGGCCCGCTCCAAACGATCCGCCGAGATGGGTTTGAGAATGTAATCCACGGCGTTGGTATCAAAAGCCCGGACCGCGTGTTCGCTATAGGCGGTGACAAATATCACGGGCACCGGCGAAGGAATTTCCGCCACGACTTCCAGGCCTGTCGCACCTGGCATCTGGATGTCCAAGAACAACGCGTCCAACGACGGCGACGTTCTCAGCCACTCCAATAGCGCTAGGCCATCTGGCAACTCTGCCAGCACCTCGCAACCGGCTTCCTTCAATAGCCTCGAAAGGCGCGACCGAGCCAGGGGTTCATCGTCCGCCAAAGCAACTTTCAACATGCTCATTTCGGCACCCCCACAGCACGGGCATCCACGCGGAATCCCGCACGGGTAAAGCCTTCACCGGATTCGAGAAACACAGAATTTTGACCTGGGAAATGCAGCTCCAGGCGTTCGGAAAGATTTTGCAGACCCACGCCTTTTCGTCCTTTTGCTGCGCCAGTCACAGGTATATCCAACTCGCCCTGGTTATCCACACGCACCTCCATTTCCCCAAGCACCACCCGGGCCACGATGTAGACAGTGGTAATCCCCACCCGCTGAGACAATCCATGCTTGATGGCATTTTCCACGAGCGGTTGCAGCACCAGGGGCGGCACCATCACGCCATTCAACGTATCATCCCATTCCCAAATCACATGGAGACGATCCCCGAGCCGCAATTTTTCCACCGCGAGGAATCGCTCCACGAGCCCGGCTTCCTCTTTGAGTGGCACCCATTGAAGTCGCCCGTTATCGAGCACCATGCGGTAGAGATCCGCCAGATCCAACAGGCCCTGTTCTGCGGCCACGGGATCCAGCCGCACCAGCTCCGCCAACCCATTCAGTGCATTGAACAGCACGTGGGGTGACAACTGGTGTTGGAGCGCCCGATCTTGCGCCGACTTGGCTTGGGCTTGGGCCAGTTTGCGATCCACCTCACCCACTTCGCCTTCGGCAATGAAGAACCCCACCAGCGTCATGAAGGGGATAAATAAAACGGCATTCCCGACTATGCTGGTCCAAAAATCACCGAGTTTCACGGGGTGGCTGAGTTCGATCACGAGCACGTCTGACTCGACGAAAAGCAGAACCGCAATGCCATTCATCAATAGAGACTGGAAAGTACCCCGGACAAGGCCTGCCCTTGCCTGGTCGTCGCCCGTATAGCGCCATGCCATCGGCGCAATCCAGGCGAAACCCATCGAAATAAAAATCGGAATCAGGATCGCACCGATCTGCGTCACGGGGTGAAGCATCCCTATCTTCCCAAATAGGAATAGTCGGAAGGCGATGAAGGGCGCACTGAATCCCAGGATCGCCACCCAGGCCCAGGGCTTGGTGATGCGTTCCCAAAGGTTCTGCTCCAGGGCCTTCTTTCTCATGGCCTAGTTCCCGCGACCGGGGGGTGCATCAAGGCCGAAATTTCCTCGCACCCGCATCCGTCCCCCAATGGATATTGTTGAAAATCTCAGGAACCATGACAATGTCCAAGCTATTTGGACTCAGCGGCCCAGAGTCCACCATAACGTCTCAGGCATCCTGGCACGGGCTCCCCGCTCAATGGCCCCGGTAACCCGCCCATCGGCGACAATGGAGACCGGAGCCGTCATGAACTTTCTAAACCGCCTTTTCAGCTCGAAACTTGAGCCCCAGTTGAAACCGGAATTCGACGCCTCAGTAGCACAACGCTTGGCCGCCGCAGGAAAGGATGTCAACCGTGTGCGAGCCGTTCCTGCCGAGCTGATCGAAATGCCAAAAAAGCCAAGCCTGCCCAGCTTCATGGGAATGGTGAAGCTGGAACTCACGGTGGATGAAAGGGGTAAAGTGGTCGCGGTGGAGATGGATGGCGCGCCCTTTGAGCACGTCACGATATTGGAATCCTGGGCTCACGACTGGACCTTTACACCTGCCAAGATGGAAGGCAAGGCCCATCCTTGCCGGATGGTGTTTGAAGTCACCTGGGGGCCGTCATGAAATCAATGAAATCCTTGTTGAGTTCCTTCGCGAGTTTAGCGATCACTGGATCATCACTCTTTAGCGCGCCCCCCACCGAAAGGAAGAAACCCATGTCCTTCTTTGAACTCACCGTCAACAAACTAGATGGAAAACCTGAATCTTTAGGTGACTTCAAAGGCAAGGTCGTGCTGGCGGTGAATGTTGCGTCAGAGTGCGGCTTCACACCCCAATACGAGGGCCTGCAAAAGCTTTACGCGGACTACAAGGACAAGGGCCTCGTCATCCTCGGATTCCCCTGCAATCAGTTTGGGGGCCAAGAGCCCGGCAATGCCGAACAAATCCAGACATTCTGCTCGACGAAATTCCACGTTTCCTTTCCGATGTTTGCAAAGCTCGACGTGAAGGGCCCGAATCAGGCGCCCGTCTACAGCTTCCTCACCGCCAAGCACGGTGAGCCCGCGTGGAATTTCCACAAATATTTGGTCGGCAAAGATGGCCACGTCATTGCTGCTTACAAAAGCGGGGTTACACCTGAAAGCGAAGAACTGCGCGGGGCCATTGAAGCGGCTCTGAAGTAGTCTCTGGGGATTCGCGAAGCCAGTGTCGAAGGATGGATAACCACCTCCCCTTTCGTGAGCAGCACCAACAGCGATTGAGCTGGATGCCCTGGCTCTATTTTTCGTTGAAGGACAAGCATCGCGCCTGGGCGGAACCTTGGCAGCGCGATATTCAGCGCCACCTCATGGCCGTTGAAACTGTTGAGATCGCCGAAGGCTGTTTCATTGCCCCCACGGC
>JAYVXV010000005.1:0-2847 GCA_043784905.1 Holophagaceae bacterium
CGCGAACAAATCAAGCTGGGCTACCTGGCCCACGCCGAAGAAAGTTTTCAATTATTGGGTCGGCACCTGCCCCAGGCCGCAGAAATTTGGGAGAACATCGCGCTGATCCAGGTGCGCACGGCCCGATTCGATGAAGCCTTTAAGAGCTTGCAGGAAGCCGAGCGGCTCAAGCCTTCTGATCGAATCTCCTTCAACCTTGCGCTTTCTCTGATGAATCTTGGAAGATTTAAAGAAGCCGCAGTCCGGTGGAAATCCCTGCTACCGAATCTCAAAGAGAGTCAAGAACCTGGGGAGCCAGGCGAGCCCGTATCCATAGACAATGCGCGGGTCCTTCTCGCGAACTGCCTGCTGCTCCAGAACCGTTCAGGCGACGCCCTTACGTTGCTGAATGGATGGAAGACCACGCCTGAAAATCCGGAACTGGCGACCCTTCGCGCTCAAGCCCTGATGGCTTCGCAGGATTGGAAATCCGCTCGTGCCGCGCTGCGAGAGGGCATCGCCAAGTTCCCCAGAGCGCTGTTCTTTGCTCAAGCCGCCACGATTCCCCAAAATTTATTTGAGGAGGGTTTTTTTTCCAAAAAAGATTCTCGTGGTGCGCTTCAGCAATTGAATCTCGAAGGCCTCGCCAATAGCAGCGCGGAATTCCGGCAGTGGGATCGTTGCCTCAATTACGCGCAGGCTGCACGGGCGGCGTCCAACCGCCGTGAGATTGAACTATTGCTGCTTCAATCCAACGCCCTGGACCAATTAGGTCGCCCGGAAGAGGCCTTGAAAGTCCTGCGCGAAGCTCAGAAAGTCGCCCCGACCAACAGCACCTTGCAGAACAATCTCGGCTACCTGCTGCTGGAAAAAAACAGTGGTACGGGGGACATGAAAGAGGCCTCGGACCTCATCGAAGCCGCCATGAAACAGGATCCGCAAAATGGCTCGGTGATGGATTCCTGGGGCTGGGTACTTTTCAAGCAAGGCCGCTTCGACGAATCGGAGAAAGCCCTGCGCAAGGCCTCCGAGTTGAATCCATTCAGCCCCGAAACCCGCAAACACTTAGGCGAAGTGCTCATCAAATTGAATCGCCGAGAGGAAGCCGTAGAGCAGTGGGAACGGGCACTGGCCTTTGTTTTTCCTGATCGAGGCCTGCTCGACAAACGCCTTTCGGCGTTGCGGTCCGACATCGCCAAGCGGAACGCGGCGGTGAAAGATTCGATGCTCAAGCAGGCTCCCAAAGATGGAGCGAAATCTAGCGGCGCGGACGCCGATGATGACCTGGAGAATTAGCGTGAGCCCCCTTCTCATTCTTATCGTCCTCGTCACACAAACCCCAACCCACGCTCCGTCAAAGCCTCTGTCATCGGATCGGCTTGTGGCTTCCGCCCCAACGCCTGCGGCAGTTATCACTCCCGCGAATGACTTACCATCAGCACCGCTTCGTGCCCAATATTCATGGGGATATCTTGGCGACGACGGCGAGGGGAAAGGTACCTTCAGCGTCCTTGTGAATTCATCCGATGGCCGTGTGGTACTTGAACTCCATGGCCTTGGCGAAAGGCTCATGCTGCTGGAAGGCAATAGCCTATCGGGCTACCGCGTTCAAATTCCGCGACAGAAGCTCGATCAGACCGTCTCGAGCCTTAGCGAATTGCCCCTGCCCTTCCTTCCCCAGATCGGCACCGTCGAGGCCCTGCGCGCCCTCATCCTTGATGGCAAAGGTCCCGGAGTGAAAGTCACCAAGAAAGATCCGAAAGGCCCGTTGAAACTAAAATATGACGGCAAGGATGATCGAGGAAAAGATGTGCAAGTTTGGTTGGAGCGAACGCGCATCGAATAACCCACCATGACCTTATCCCCCACCAGAAAGGCCGCCCTGATCCTCGCGTTAGAGAGAGGTCTTGTCCACGCCGATGGTGAGCCTAACGCTGAGGTTGGCCGTGAAGGTGATCTCAGAGATTTCGTCCGCCGCGGGCTCATGGATCTCGAGACCATGCAGCTGCTGGATCGTGAGGCCGAGCTGCTAGTGACGGGCAAGTACCCCGAATACGGCGACCAGCCCACGGCGGTTTCGCAAGAGCAATCTGAATCCGCTGGAATCAACGCTCTCGGTCTTTATCCATGGCGGGATTGGAGCCGATTCCACCCGGAGGTCTATCTCGGTGAAGGTGGCATGGGGCGGGTTTTCAGGGTCCAAGACGTGCGTTTGAAACGTACGGTGGCATTGAAGTTTTTTCGCGTGGCGCTGGATAGCGTGGCCAAAGCATTTCTGCGGGAAGCCCAATCCCAAGCTCGCATTGATCATCCCAATGTAGCGCGGGTTTTTGAGGCCGGAGAGCTGGAGGGAATTCCGTATTTGAGCATGCAGTACGTTCATGGCCCTACCCTCTCCGAGGCCTCGTCCAGCCTGGATCTCCGCGAAAAAGTGGACCTGGTCCGCCAAGCTGCGCTGGGCGTCCACGCGGCCCATCGCTTGGGCATCGTCCACCGCGATCTCAAGCCCGGCAATATCCTGCTGGAACGCGGCGAACAGGGCGGCTGGAAAGCCTTCGTGGTGGACTTTGGCCTGGCCCGGGATCTCACGGATGCTCCCTCGGGCATGACCGCGTTGATGGGCACGCCGGCATACATGAGCCCCGAACAAATCGAGGGCCCTTCGGTACTGGTCGGCCCCCACTCAGATGTCTACGCGCTGGGGGTCACCCTCTTTGGGATTCTTACGGGACGACTACCCTTTCTTGGAAAGAATCAGATCGAAATCTTCCGGCAGATCCTCGAAGAGGATTCTCCCGCGCTACGCAAGGTGGATCCATCCTTACCCAAAGAGCTTGAGGGCATCATCCAACGCTGCATGGAAAGGGA
>JAYVXV010000006.1:0-9281 GCA_043784905.1 Holophagaceae bacterium
AACCCATACTCCTAAGATTGGAATCAGCACGAATAGACTCATGAGCAGAAAAAGGGCAAAGCCGAAGAGCCCACGGAACATCGCCATGGAATGGGCGTGCAGTGCGGCGTGAATTTTGTCACTAGGCTTAGCAATGCGACCGAGGGCCAGGACGAAGAGCCAGATGAAGGCCGGCATCCCAAATGCAATCCAAGGCACCACGGCTTTCGGCGTCCACCCATTCGGGATGCCCACGGCATTGAAGTGAGTGGGAACCGGGTCCGGCAATTGCGGCCACAGAATAAAGAGCAGCAGCCCTAGGCCGATGGCGCCGAGTAACGACAACAGATCCCACTGGGTCAGGACTGCATTTTCAGACGATCTATTCAAATTGTTCACGGGGACGCTCCGATGACTTTCTGAAAATAGAATATTTAGCAGTGTCCCAAAACCCACGGCGGCCAGCGGGGCCAATATTCGGCTAAAGGGCAAAAGCCGGACGCCGATCGGCTTATTCTGGAACCATGCTGAAACTCGATACCTTCCCCGTAGGCCCCCTTGGTTGCAATTGCAGCCTGCTGTGGGACGCGGAAAAGGGCTCTGGCATCGTCGTGGATCCCGGCGGTGATGGCATGAAAATTCGCGCCCACGTTGAGGCTGCGGGCTTCATTGTGACCGCGCTTCTGCATACTCACGCCCATTTCGATCACGTAGGTGCGACGAAGGAATTGCAGGATCACTGGCAATGCCCGGCCTTCCTGCATCAAGGCGATGATTTTCTCATCGAGAACCTGGACATGCAGACGGGCGGCTTCGGATTCGAGTCCATCCCCAAGCCTGACATGCGGCAACTTAATGCCGGCGATGCTTTCGCGGGTTTGACCACGCTTCACACACCGGGTCATACGCCTGGTTCTTGCTGCTTCCATGGAGCATTTGAAAAAGGGGAAATTGTGCTGGCGGGTGACACCCTTTTTTGTGGTGGCGTGGGTCGGACGGATCTTTGGGGCGGTGATTTCGGACAATTGGAGCAGAGCATTCAGAGCCAGCTCTACGCGTTGGACGGCGCGGCCCTGGTGATCCCCGGTCACGGCCCCCCCACCACCATCGGTGCCGAGGCCGCGAGCAATCCGTTCGTGCGAGAATGATTTCTCTCCTCAGGAGGACAACGTGAACGGTCTGGTCTTAGGCGGTATGGGCTGCATGGCTCCCATTGGTTTTTTTGTCATCATTTGGATTTTCAGCTGCCTGCGGGTTGTGAATGAGTACGAGCGGGCGGTGATCTTCCGCCTAGGAAAGGTGCTGCCCCAACCCAAGGGCCCGGGGCTTATCGTCATTTTCCGGCCCTTCGACAAGGTGGTGATCATCTCCCTACGCACGGTGGTGTTGGACGTGCCCAGCCAGGACGTCATCACCCGCGACAACGTGACGCTGAAAGTTTCCGCGGTGGTCTATTCCAAAGTTGTGAATCCCATGCAGGCGGTGATCGGCGTGGAGAACTACCAGTGGGCGACGAGTCAGATTGCGCAGACTACCCTGCGCTCTGTGCTTGGCGAAGTCACGTTGGATGAATTGTTGGCGGATCGAGAAAAACTCAGTGTGCGCTTGCGAGAAATCATTGATGCGGCCACCGAGCCCTGGGGCGTAGAAGTCACCGCCGTAGAGCTCAAAAGCGTGGACTTGCCAGAACAGATCCAGCGCGCCATGGGCAAGCAGGCTGAGGCCGAGCGTGAAAAGCGCGCCAAGATCATTGCCGCCGAAGGCGAGCTGATGGCCAGCCAGCAACTATTGGAAGCCGCCAACAAGCTGAGCGAAAACCCCACCGCCATCCAGATGCGCTACCTGCAAACGCTCACGGAAATTGCCGTGGAGAAAAACAGCACCATCGTGTTCCCTTTGCCCATGGAATTGATGAGGGCCTTCGAGGCATTCTCAAACAAAAAGTAGGACCGGAAAAAAAATGCGGAGCCGCGTTGGCGGCCTCGCTCACTCCACCAATTCCACTAGGCCCAGGGCCTGGGTTTGATCCAGGCCCTGCTCTAGGTTGTCCAGAAGGTTGGACCCGCTTTGGAGTTTGGAGCCCGCCACGATACCCACGCTCCGGTTCCTTCCGTGGGTCTTGGCGAAGTACATCCCCGCGTCCGCCACGGAGATGATCTGTTCCCACCCCAGCAAATCGGGAAGGTCTCCGGCGAATGGGAAAACGGCGTAGCCCACAGAGCAGGTGAGCCGGATGGTGTGGTCCGAAGGCAATAGGAAGGGGTGCTGCTCCACCCGCGTGCGAATGCGCTCCGCCAGTCTGGATGGAGGTCGGCGGTCCATATCCCTGGCCACGATGACGAATTCTTCGCCACCCCAGCGGACCACCAGATCGGGCTTACGGGCAGTCTCCAGGAGGATCACCGCCAGTTGCTTCAACACCGCATCACCGGCCCCGTGGCCATAAGTGTCATTTACGGCCTTGAAGTGATCCACATCCACCATAAGGATTCCCAGATTGGAGGGGATTTTTGGATGAGCAGGATCGGGGGTCACCTTCCAGGAGCGAATCACTTGCTCCGATTCCGAGGACATGAATTCCATAAGGGCCCGCCGGTTTCGGAGTTGGGTCAGATTGTCCCGCAGGGCCATCTCGGCTAATTCCAGGCGCAGGATCGCTTCCCTGCGATGCGCCAGAGCCAGTTGAAGGGCCAACACCACCAGGGCAGCTAAATAGGTAGACCCAAGGATGAGCAGGTGATGGGTCCATCGGGTCTGAGGCCCCATTGCCACCACCAGGATGAGAGAACCAAGATTCGGGACCACGTAGAGCGTGTAGGTCAGAAAACTGCTCCCCATGCTCAAGAGCGCGCCTGAGCAAATGCCCGCCGACATGATGGCCATGAGCGCCACATCGGTGACGCCCAGCAAGGGGTAACTGATGATGTTCATGAGCCCGAGTCCTAAGGCGATTAGGGTGGACCCGGCCAGGAAGGCCCAGAGGCGGGTTTTCGGGTCTTTGATTCGGCGGAACAGGAGAAGCACCAAGGTTCGCAGCGTGATCACTGCGACCATTCCCCAAAAAATCCAACCTAGGATGGGGTGCTGGGGGATCGCATCTCTCAGCACGGATCGCATGACGAGAAGCACCAGGAGCAACCCCCCTAGGGCCGCCCAGGCTCGCTTGTAGAGATCCTCCACCTCCGCCCGCAATAACTCCGGAGCGAACTGAGCGTGCTCAGGAGCCAGATGGAAGGGATTCCGCACGGAAGCTCCAAGGCATTTTGGGTGATGGATCTCAGGGGTGGTTCAAAGTCTAGTATAGGTCGCAGATTCAGGCCCTTCCTAGGTGGGTCTGGGCCATGGCGGGCCGGGACAGAATCGCAACGAGAAGGAGGAGCGTGCGTCGCATGTGAACGCCAGGGGAAACTTCAAGGTACCTGGAGCCTGAACCGTGGGCATGGACCCGTTCTGAAAGTTTGCCTTGGACCCGTGGGCACGTGAAACTGGATGGGCGCGTTTTGGCTGATGGAGTTCACGTGAAGTTTGGCCCCTGGGACGTTCAGATCATCAGTGGTGGGACTTTCCGCCTGGATGGCGGGGCCATGTTCGGCACGGTGCCGAAAGTGGTGTGGAACAAGGTCTACCCGGCAGACGAAGACAACATGATCCTCATGGCCACCAACTGCCTGCTCATTCGAGGCGAGGTGGATGGCGTTAAGCACGTCATCCTCGTGGACAATGGGAACGGCGACAAAGAGAGCGATGATTTCATGGCCCGCTTCAAATACGAGGGCCGGGGAATCTTGGATCGGGATCTCGCGAAACATGGCGTTGGTCCTGACGACATCACGCTACAAATTCTCACCCACCTGCATTTCGATCACGCGGGTGGCAGCACGCGATTTAACGACGTCGGCGAGGTGGTGCCGAGCTTTCCCAATGCGCGCTACGTCGTGCAGAAAAAAGATCTTGAAGACGCCAAGCACCCTCACCTCCGGGTCAAAGCGAGTTATCTGGCGAAGAATTGGGAGCCACTAGAAGTCGCTGGGCTGCTTGATACGGTGGAAGGCGACGTGGAAATCCTGCCGGGCATTTCAGTGCGTGTGGTGCCGGGTCACATCGAAGGCCTGCAGGCCGTCGTCATTGAAGGCTCAAATCGGAAACTCATTTATCTCGCTGACCTCATCCCTACCTCACGTCACATCCAACCCGCGTGGGTCATGGGCTACGACCTGGACGTGGTCACCTGCGTAAACGTCCGCCAGCAGGTGCTCTCCGAGGTCACCAATACCGATACGGTACTGGTCTTTGAGCACGATCCCGACCTTCCATCAGGCACCGTGAGCCAGGATGCCAAGGGGCGCTACGTGGTCACCCCGGTGGCGGTGTGACCGGGATCGCCTTGCGCTGTACACCTTCGGACGCGCCCTGCGAAGACCAGGTGATGGCAGGCCTCGACGCACATTCTGGACCGGGCATATCGCCCCGTTTTACGGTGGTCATGACGGCGCGGGAGCGGGCTTCCATGACTGAGGCGGCGATCGAAAGCGTGGTGGCTTCGCTCTCATCGCCGTGTCGGCTGATCTTCGCAGACGTGCAGGCGCCTGAGTGGTTGAGGGAACGATTGAGTGCGCGGGCGGAGGCCTGGGGCCTTGAAATCATCCGTTTCGATGAGCCCCTGTGGCCGCAGGAAGTGCGGCGGCGGCTTGGCCCAGGTCTTGACACCGATTACGTGGTCTTCATTGACAACGATGTACGGGTGGAGCCCGGCTGCTTTGAAAAATTGGTCGCCTGCGCCGATGAAACCAAGGCTGGCATCGTAGGGCCCTTGTACCTTTGGGGCGATGGCGTTCAAGCCCCGACCATCCATATGGCGGGTGGCACGCTGAGCGAAACCCAGGTGGAGGATGGGCGGATTCTTCACGACCACTCGATGTTGGTTGGATGTTGTCCGGCAGACGTGGCCTCCCAGTTGTTCCGCAGGCCCTGCGATTTCGTCGAGTTCCACTGCATGTTGATCCGCACGGAATTGATGCGGGATCCTTCCCTGATGGACCCAGACGTCAATAGCGTCCACGAACACATTGACGTGGCCCTAGCGGTGCGCGCCTTGGGCTATCCGGTAATGCTCGAACCCGCAGCGGTGATCACCTACTTAGTGGCGGCGGATTACCGGCTCGAGGATCTCGCCTTGTTCCGCAGGCGATGGGACTATTCGGCAGGCCAGGCCAGCCTTGCGGCCTTCTCGCGGCGGTGGAAAGTCATTGATGACGAGCGAGCTTACAAAGGGGTGCGCGGATACCTTTATAACCACAGGGTCCAATCAGATCTGCTTCGCCCCGACGCCCCGTTGATGGCCGATCAGGCCATTCCCATGACCCGAGGCGAACTCGCCGAGACCCGCTCAGGCCTTTTGGATCTGGCCATCTCACGAGGCTATAACCCCACCGAGTTAGCTCAGATTTCTCACGCCCATTGGGTGGCCACCGCTTTGATGGATGGGGGATATCGGCCCTGTTCAAGGCCCTTCATCAACCACCTGGTGGGCGTCGCCAGTATCTTAGTGCGGTATGGATTCCGGGCCTCCACCGTGGGCGCCGCCTTACTGCACTCGGCCTATACCCATTGTCCTCAGCATCCTGGAGGCGTGGTGGGTTCCCTCAATGAAGCATCCACGGCGCTGGGCGGGGTGGGCAGTGTGCTGGAACGTCCGGTGCGGGCCTTCAGCTTATGGGATCGCGCTCACGTGCCCAGTAATCTCCCGAACCTTTCCATCCCCGAGGCGGAAGTGCTGATGCTGGTCGCCGCCAACGAAATTGAGATGCACCTCAGTGGCGAGTTTCGATACACCGGGCGCAAGGATTCTATTCATCCTGTTCTGCTGGACCCCATCCGTGAAATCTGCCAGCTCCTTGGAGCCGAGGGCCTGGCTACCACCTTGGAGATAGCCATGGCCGAATCGCCCACTATGGCCACGGAACTCGTCATCGGCCCCAAGGAAAGTTTTCGCTTCACGTCGGGCAAGAATCAGATCGTGGCGATGTCCCAGGACGTGAAGGGAATGCTTCGGTCTGGATTGAAATAGAAATCAGACTGACCGTCTCGGGTGAGCCAGGGATAAGCACGCAGATGTATGGATGTGGAGCAAAGGGTCGGTAAGGCCTAAACTAAATCCATGTCCTTCACGCCCGGTTCCAAACATGGCCAGATGGCCGATATCAACATGACGCCGATGATTGACGTGATGCTGGTGCTGCTCATTATTTTCATGGTGGCGGCGCCCATGCTCACCACCGGCGTGGAGGTAAACCTCCCGGAGGCCAAAACGGGCAAAAGTCTAGAATCCGAGGCGCTGACCGTCACGCTGACCGAAGATGGTCGAATTCAATTTGGTAAGCAGTTCGTTCAGATGGGGGTTCTGGCCAAGCAACTTCGCGAGCAGGCCAAGTTGAATCGGAAGCGTCCCGTAATGGTGCGGGCGGATCACAACTTGCCTTATGGTCGTGTGATCGCTGTGGTGGATAGCATTCGCGAGGCGGGTTTCTCTCAAGTGGGATTTGTCACCACGGCGGCCTTGGAAGCACCTATAAGCGACGGGAAATAGATGAGCCAGGAACTCCAACGACTGCTCCACGAGCGCGCCGCGCTGGGACGGTTGCGCTGGAGTCACGGCTTGGGGCTGAGCATCGGTTTTCACTGTGCCTTGGGCTTGGCTTTCTTTTGGCCCCGTCATGGCAGCGCGCCACCACCCGAGCCGAAAGTGACTTGGGTCAGCTTGCCGGGCGTGGCGCCATCGGGTCCCAGCGGCGGTAGCGGGCCCCAACAAGAGGCGAAAAGGGAACCCGAGCGACTTCGCCGCGTGGAAGACGTGGCACCGAAAGTTACAGAAAGGCCAGCAGGGAGAATGCCTGATGTGGTGGGCAACACGAGGCCTTCGCCCCCGATCAAAGGCACCAGTCCCGATCCGAAAAGCAAAGGCAAAGCCACAGATTTTTCGAAAGGGAAAACGGTCAGCGTGAATCCGCAAATCGGTGCGACGGGATCGGGTGATAGCGGAGGCATTGGTGCCGGAACGCCCATCCCTGGGCTCAGGCCCAGTGCCAGCAACGAGGGTGGCTCAGGCCTTATCGGGGGTCTCGATCAGAGCACCTTTCCTTATGCTTGGTACCTTCAACAGATTCAGAACAAGATCATCGGAAACTGGAGCCGCACCTCGAATGCTCAAGGCCGCGTGGGCGTCTATTTCCGAATCCTGAAAGACGGCACCATCGAAGGCTGGAAAGTTGAAAGCCCCTCGAACAATTACAATTTTGACCAGAGTGCGCTGCTGGCGGTGCGCCGTTCTACCCCGCTTCAGCCGCTGCCAGACGGCTTTGAATCCAATCAGTTGGGCGTGCATTTTTGGTTCACGTATTTGGGAAACTGAAGTCCTGGGTCTTGAGGCTCAGGACTCAAGGCCTAGGACCCAGGACTTAGTTCAATCCGTAACTCCGCCGCAGGATCCATTCCCAGACTGCGGCGGGCAGCAGGGCCTTCGCCCATCCGCCGAGTCTTGCTTCAGGACGAATGAGAATTCTCCGTGGAGGATGCTTCCGGGTGAGGGCTTTGAGGATGGCTTGCGCGGCTTGTTCTGGGCTTCCGGCAAACTGTTCGGCGTGGTGCTCCCGAGCCTTCATGAAGTTGGCCAGAATGGCTTCGTATCGGGTGCCCTTTACCCGCTCGGGCAGGTCGCCCCAGGCACCTGCCAAGGTTTCACGGAAAGAACTGGCGATGGCGCCGGGCTCCACCAGTACCACGGGGATCGCTCGCCCGATTTCCAAGCGTAAGGTTTCCGCAAGGGCCACCACCGCGTGCTTAGAGGCGTTGTAGGGGCCTGCCAGGGGAATGCTCAGGCGACCCAGCATCGAGGCCACCTGCACGATGCGGCCCTCACCTATTTTGGCGTTCTTGCGAATGATCGGAAGAAAGGCTTGGGTGACCGCGTGGAGTCCCACGACATTCGTTTCAAATTGGGCACGCAGCTCATCGGGTCGCACCAGCTCCAGCGGCCCCATCTGCCCATAGCCCGCATTGTTGATGAGCGCCACCAGCCGAAGGTCTCCACAGGCTTCCGCCGCCGCCGCAATACTGCTTTCGGAAACCACGTCCAAGCTCAGGCAGCAAAGATCATTTCCCGGGGGTAAATCCGCCATGGATTCCAACCGCCGCGCCGTAGCCACCACGCCCCAGCCAGCCTTGCGGCAAACCCCCACCAAGGCCTTGCCGATACCCGTGGAGCAGCCCGTGATGAGCACCCAAGGGCGTGATGATTCAGACATGCAAAGACTCCAAGCAGCAGCCTTCAGGCTACACGGATGAGGGGTTTATCCACCCACCGTGTGGCCCGAACGCTGAAATATGAACGCTGAAATGGGAAGGAGGAAATCAGTCTTTAGGCGGCGTTCTTTTTAGGCGGAGCTTCCCGTTTAGGTGCAGTTTCCTTTTTGGGCTCGGCATTTTTGGGGGCGGCCTTGGAGGTGATTTCGGTTGCGGTCATCGCGTAGTGCACGGTGACCTTGTCGCCCTTCTTCAGGCCGTCGGCTCCCTTGGTGCCCTTAGGCAGGTTGATCTGGAAGGCCTCGGTGCCCTTCGTGACGGTGATGGTGTCACCGCTGATGTCAGTGATGGGGCCGGTCACCTGATAGCTCTTGGCACCGGCGGCATAGCCGAGGATGGCGCAGGCCAGGAGGCCTCCGGTGATGAGGATGGAAGGTCGAACGCGCATGATGGCTCCTAGGGGGTTTGAGAGGAAACCTTTGATCCGGCGCCGCTGCTGCCGGTCACCAGACTCGTTTCAAAATCATTGAATAGGATCTCGAAAGTGTCCGGATCATCCCACATGATCCAGTGGCTTACGTTGACGAAGTAGGAGACTTTGAATTTAGGAATCCCGTCCATGCCGAGAATCTTCAGCATGTCTTTTTCCTCGGCGGGCTCGGGAATCAAAAGGGGTGAGGCGAAGAGCATCACCGGCACCTTGATCGCGGCGACGCGGCCTCCCAGGGGCTCGGTGCTCAGGGCTTCGGCGTAGGCTTTGAGTACGGGTAGGGGTACCTTTAAGGCATCTTTTACGAGTCGGGCTCTTTGGGTGCCGTCGTTGCACAGGCTCCCCATGAATTCGTTCAGCGCCGCAGATGCATTAGCGTCCAGATCCTTTCGTAGCTTGTCGGTGAAGGCTTTCGGAAGGGGCGCTAGCCTGCTATCCACCAAGAGGATGCCACGCACTGCGGTTGGGTCCGCCAGCGCCACACGCACCGCCACGCCTCCACCGAGACTATGGC
>JAYVXV010000007.1:0-2836 GCA_043784905.1 Holophagaceae bacterium
CCCGTGAACGCACTTCAAAAATGTATCGGCCTTTGCGAAGCGATGGATACCGCAGCATTTTTGAATCCGTCACGCGCCAGTCAGGTTCAAGGCCCACAAGGCGCACTTGATGCTGGACCGCGCCCTCGCGCGCAAAACTGAGGCCCGCAAAGCGGACCTCAAATACGTTGTGGGCCTTGTCCACCTCTAACTTGCCGGAGGTGTAGCCGAGATAATGCTTCTCCCCTAATTTGAATCCCAAGATCACGGTGGGGGGTGGGGCCGATGTCCCTTCGCCTGCTTTGGGAGAGAAACGGCCAAGGCCCGCGCTGGTGCCAATCCACACGGTCCCATCGGCATCCGCCCGAAAGGCCATGGCGTCGCAATCCTCGCCCACCAATCCATCTTGAATTCCGAAATGTTCCGAGCCTGCGGCTGTGATGACATCCAGGCCTCGGGCCGAGCCAATCCACAGCCGATCAGAGGCATCCTCACCCAAGAGGTAGATTTTGTCAGAAGCCAATGTGGTGGATGAATCTTCATGACTCAAAACCTTGAAGACGCCGCCTTCCAGCCTTCCCCTGGTGAGCCCTAACGGTTCAAAATACGCCAACACCAATTCTCCATTACGAGTGCCGGTCACATAGGAAATATGATCCGCGCGAAGGCCGTCCCGGGTCGTGAACCGACGCCAGGCTCCTCCTTCGCGCATGGCAAGCCCATGGGACCCCGCCGCGAAGATACGACCCTGCCCGTCTTCAAAAAGACCGCTGATGTATTCCTGAGGGTCGCCACCGGGAAGGGTTTCAGACCTGAATTTCCATGCGCCATTCGCTTGGGTACCCCGCAAAAGTCCCGCGCCATCCGTGGCCACCCAAAGATTGGATTCTTTATCCATCCACAATCGAAAGATGCGTTTCCCGGCGATTCCTGCGGCGGCGCCAAACCGCTCCAGTTTTTGAGTGGTGGGATTGAACGCGAGCACTTCGGGCGGCGTTCCCGCCATGAACAACTCGCCATCTCGACCTTCTACAATGCTGCGGATGGCGTTCTGCCCCGTGCCGGGCACCACGCTCCAACCCTTCGCCGTGGCGCGGGAAAGGCCCTGGTCGGTGCCTAACCAAAGCTGACCGCTTCGATCCCGAAAAATGCTCCACACCACCTCACTCGGCAATCCATTCTTCGCGGTGTAACTCTGCCATGCCCCTAATCCCAACAGGCGGAAGAGCCCGTTACTCGAAAACCAGAGGTTGCCTTCGCGGTCTTCCAAAACGGATCGAGACCACTCCGTCGGCAGTCCTAAGTTGGATCCTATTTGGGTCCATTGCGTCCCCTGGACGTGATACATCCCAAGGTCGGAGCTAACCCAAATACCACCGTCCCGACTGGGCGCCAGGTAGCCCTTGGCGTGAATGGAAGGTAGGTCGGGTTTCGGTTCTTCAAAACGATCTCCACCACTCGGCAACATCCACAAATGCCCTGCGCTGCGGGCCCAAATATTGCCCTGCCAGTCGGCCAATAACGAATCAATGCGTTCCTTACCGAAACTGGAAGATCCAACAAACCTTTTCCATCCCCCATCCTGCCAGCGCAGAACCTGGGCCAAGGGGAGCCCCCCTTGGGTGGTCCAGCGCGCCGCCCACACAGACCCACCCGCAGGCCTTGCGTAAAGCGCTGAGGCTTCGCCCCCGGGCCAACCGGGCACCGCCTGCGGCCCTGCCAGGGCACCCTGGACTGACAGGGTGCGAGGACCACCAGAGGTGGCAATCCAAAGCCGTCCGTCGGGACCACTGGCGAGGCCCTGCACGTCCCTTACGCCCTCCACGCGCTCGAAGGCATGGCCATTCCATTTCGCGAGGCCTTGGAAGGTGCCCACCCACAACCCACCTTTTGGATCCTCTCGAATGGAGGTCACCAGCGCCGAAGGCAGGCCCTCTTTCAGCGAATAAGCCTGAAAATGGCTTCCGTCATAACGGAATAGCCCATCCTCGGTGCCCACCCAAAGGAAGCCCTGAGAATCCTGATAGAGCTGGGTGATCGCTGAGCTTGTAAGGCCCTGATCTCCGCCATAGCCACGAAATGCAAAGCGCCCCGGTGGCGGGCCCTCCGCGCAGACAGGGGTGACGTTTAATAACGTGCAAAACACCATCAGCAAGAGGTGCGATGCGAAGGTTCGAAAGGCTACAGGCATAGGACCAGGAAGGTGGAAGTCTAGGTAATTAATACCCACATACGTTAAGACTTGCCACCTGTTGCCTCCAAGGTAGCCCCAAGGGAATTCATGCGATCTCAGCACCGATGAAGTGCGGTCCGGCCATGGTGACCGAAATGTCCACCAGCTCTCCGAAAGGCAACACCTGGCCTTCCTTGGCATACAAATGCACCACCTTCCAATCCCCCGTGCGCGCCATCCAATAGCCATCGCTGGTCACCGTGGGACTCTCGATGCGGGCTTTCACCACGGTTCCCACCTGTCGCAGATTGGCTTCCTTGGCCAGTTCGGATTGGCGTTTTTGAAGCCGCTGCAACCGTGCGGTTTTCACGGCCGGCGCAATGTCATCTTTCAGCCGAAGGGCTGCGGTTCCTGGGCGCGGGCTATAGATAAAACTAAAAGAACTGTCGTATTTCACGGTCTCCAACAGCTGCATCGTGGCTTCAAAATCTTCATCCGTTTCTCCGGGGAAACCCACGATGAAATCCGTGCTGAGGCCAAGTTTTGCGCGTCCTTCACCGAGGTAACCCAGGCGCTCGAGATATTCCTCGACCGTGTATTCCCGAAGCATCCGCCTTAACACGATGTTGGAGCCGCTCTGTACCGGGAGATGAAGGAAGGGCGCAATTTTCGGATTGGTAACGA
>JAYVXV010000008.1:0-9256 GCA_043784905.1 Holophagaceae bacterium
ATCCCTTTGGCCGCCATCTCCGGGCAGAAATCGCACTTCTCCACCGTGCCGGTCTTGCGGGGATAGCCCCACTCGGGGGAATACCCTCGCGCGTGGGCCTCGGGTGGGTCCTCAGGCGCTCCCCAGTTGAAGGAGCGGGCCGAGTAGGGGCAGGCGGCCATGCAGAAGCGGCAACCGATGCAGCGCTCGTTGTCCACCAACACGATGCCGTCCTCGCGCTTGAAGGTGGCGTCCACGGGGCAGACTTTTGTGCAGGGAGGGTTGTCGCAGTGGTAGCAGGGCTGTGGGAAGAAGTAGGGCGCGGCGTCCTCTCCCGAGCCCGGCATCATGAGTACCTTGAGCCATTGCCGGGTAGGCGGGACGTAGTGCATCTTGCTGCACGCCTCCATGCACTTGCCGCAGCCGTCGCAGCGGGCGAGGTCAATGACCATCACCCACTTCTTTCCAGGCACACCTTTTCTTGAATCTGGGGAGGAAGGGGGAAGGCGCAGCGGGGTCGCGTACTTGGCGTCCACTTCGACGAGCTTGCCGTCTGGGGTCAGCGCCACGGTGGTCTTGCGGCGCCCTTGTGTGGAAGATTTGCAACCCAAAAGTCCGAGGAAAGAAGAACCCTCCACGGCAACCACGCCTGCGACGGTAGCTCCACCCAGGATCCGCTGAAGGAGCTGCCGTCGGCTCACGCCCTCCTTGCGGGCAGGGCACCGCCCTTCACCTTCACGCCCCATGTCTGCCCCTTTTCGGAAGAGATTCAGTCGTTCTCTACCTAAGTGGACGAGGGGGATTCGAGGAATCTTTCGTGATCTGCATCACAGAGGCGGATTCCCCCCAGGCTCGCAGCGGCAGTACAGGCACTTGGTCACGGTGCAGGTGCTACAGAGGTGTTGCAGGTTCGTTCGGAGCGACTGCCGCGCGCGGAGAAGTCGGAGGGACAGGGCGTTGGGCGTGATCCCCAACTGCTGGGCCATGTCATGGATGGACCGGCCTTCCAGATCAACGCCTTCTACCAGCTGCGCGTCCTCGGGCCGCAGGGCGCGCATGGCGACTCGAACGCACCCTTGGCTGGACATCAGCAGCTCCAGGTCCTCGCCGCTCTCCAGGGTGTCCCACCAGTCCGGTTCTGGTTGCACTGGCTTTGAAGCCCCTGAGGACCGGTAGTGATCGATCAAGGCGTTCCGGAGGAGCGCATAGAACCAGGCCACGATGCTCTGGTCGTCCCGGACCTGGTGCCCCTTCTGCAGGCCGCGCACATAGGCGGATTGAAGGATGTCCTCCGCCGCCTCAATGCTGCCAACCCGGCTACGGATGAACGCGAAGAACCGCCCCTCCTCGTGAAGCAGGGCATGGATGACCTGGGCTTCGGGTTCCTCAGCGCTCACGTCCTTCACTCCAGATAGATGCAAGGATACGTCCCCGAGGGGGCAGAGTCATAGGTCTTCCGTTGGCGCCTTGGCGATTCTTTTTTTTGAACACAAACCCGTATAATCCATTTTGACGCGACGGCTTCGAGTGGCCTCACTCGATTAATTTGAAACAACGGCTTAAGATCTGCCCATGACTTTTCCTGAATTCTGGCCCATGTACCTGAAGGAGCATCGGCATCGGCTCAATCGGTCAGTCCATCTCGCAGGAACGATCTGTTACCTAGGATTGCTGGTCGTGTTGCTTGTGATGGGCCGTTACGCCTGGATTTGGGCCGTTCCAATGGTGGCCTACGGTTTCGCGTGGACGGGGCATTTCGTCATCGAGAAAAATCGCCCCGCGACTTTCCGTCACCCTTTATTCAGTCTCATCGGCGATCACAAGATGGCCTGGTTCATGGTGACGGGGCAGATTGAAGGCGAGTACGAGCGCTTTGGGATTCCGCAAAAGGGTTGATGCTGGATTTTGCGGTTGCCGCTGTACCAGGCCGGTCAGGCTTCAGACATCAGGCATCGTTGTTGTGGTTCGCTTCGCGCGCTTGCACCAGGTGGCATCCAAAACCAACAACGAGGCCCGACGCCTGAGGTCCAAAGCCTTTTTCCTTGAACACAATCGCAGATTGGAGCTGATGACCTCGATGGGGAATGGCTGGTGCCTTACCGTCCCTTGAACTGCGCGGGGCGCTTCTCCAGGAAAGCGCTCATGCCTTCCTTCATGTCTTCGGTTGAAGCCAATAAACCGAAGAGGGCGGCCTCGAATTGCAGGCCTTGCTCCTGGGGCATTTCGAGCCCTTGATGCACCGCCGTCAGAGCATGGTGCAGCGCGAGAGGCCCACGGCTGAGTAGGGTCTTGGTGAGTTTCTCGACACCAGCCTTCAATTCAGCGGCGGGGAAAACACGGCTCACTAAACCCATGCGCAAGGCGTCGGCGGCATTCACCATATCGCCGCTGAGAATCATATCGAGCGCCACGCCCTTGCCCACGAGACGTGGCAGGCGCTGGGTTCCGCCGTAACCGGGGATGATCCCCAGGCTGACTTCGGGCAATCCGAATTTTGCGTTTTCTGAGGCCACGCGCAGGTGGCAGGCCAGGGCCAGCTCACAGCCGCCGCCCAGGGCGAATCCATTGACCATGGCCACCACGGGTTTCGGCATCTGTTCGATGCGCTCGAAAACCCCTTGACCGGCGAGCCCCTGACGACGAGCAGAAGCGCTGTCCAACGCTCGTAGCTCACCAATATCTGCACCGGCCACAAAGGCTTTTTCACCGGCGCCCGTGATGACAATGACGCCCACGGTCTCGTCGTGCTCCAGCCCCGCAAAGGCGCAGTCCAGCTCCTTGAGCACTTCAGCATTCAGGGCATTGAGTTTCTCGGGTCGGTTGATGGTCACCCAGGCTACGCGGTCGAGGCTTTCGATGGTGATGACGGACATGGAATCTCCTGATTGTAAATGGCCTACTGCCTGGCATCCGGGTCTAAGTACTTGCGCAAAAAATCGAGGGCCATGGGCCACGCCAATGCTGCGGTTTCGGCAGAATAGCTGTCGCGCTGATCACAGAAAAAGCCGTGACCCGCATCCTCGAAACAGATGGCCAAATAACCCTTGCTCGCATGCCTGAGTCCATCTTCGAGAGCCCTGCGCTGCTCTGCGGGGATGCTGCTATCGTGTCCGCCCCAGATCAGCATTAATGGGCAATTCAGTTGCTCCACGCGATCCAGATGTTGGGGAATATTGCCACCGTAAAAAGAGACCGCGCAGGCCAGGGGCAGGGTGGTGGCCGCCAGGAAACTCATACGGCCGCCCATGCAAAAGCCGATGCTGCCAAACGCTCGGTCCTTGGTGTGGGCATCGGTCGCGAACCAATCCGAGACAGCACGAAAATCAGCCTCAATGCCGGGGATCGTCATCTTCATGGCTTCGGTGCGACCCGGAAGGTAGTTGTCGTAGGGCGTGACAAAGCCAGGCGCCGTGCGATGAAAAAGGTCTGGCGCCACCGCGACAAAGCCCTGCTCGGCGAACCTTCGGCAGACATCCTGGATGTGGGTGTTGACGCCGAAAATTTCTTGCAATACCAGCAGGCCTGGGGCGCTCTCTACTGGGGCGCTCTCTACATTCGCCGGGCGGCATGTAAAAGCGCGCAGCACCGATCCATCGGAAACCTGCAGATCAATCCATTCATTTCGGGTTGAGACATTCATTTCGATTAGTTTGCCTGAAAGCCGTGGCGAGGTGTCGAGGCTGATCGGATAATCTTTTCCCATGTTCAACCCACCCCATCCCGAAATCTACCGCGACCAGCTCCGCGCCTTTCTTCGGGAAGATTGGGGTACCCAGGATTGGACCTCCGGTTCGGTCCGCGATCGGCCCATGCGCGGTGCCATCAAAGCCAAGTCTCTGCTGGTGCTGGCGGGTCTGCCGGTGGCCATGGAAGCCCTGCGCATCGTGGATGAGCGGATCAAGATCACGCCGTGGCAAGAGGACGGCACCATCGTGCAGCCAGGAAGCGTGGTGCTCCAAATTGAAGGTCCCAGTCGCTCGATTCTGATGGCGGAACGGGTGATGTTGAACCTTCTGCAACGCCTGTCGGGAACCGCGACACTCACGGGGATGTTCGTGGAGATGATTGAAGGCACCGGCGCGAAGGTGCTGGACACCCGCAAAACCACGCCGGGTCTCAAAATCCTCGAGAAATATGCGGTCCGTTGCGGCGGCGGATTCAACCATCGTCTGACCCTTGGCGACGGGGTGCTGCTGAAGGAAAACCACATCGCCGCCGCCGACAGTCTGAAGGCCGCTGTGGAATCCGCACGCCGCGTAAGCCCCAACCTCATCCGCATCGAAGTGGAAGTGGAGCGTCTCGATCAGTTGGCAGAATGCCTGGAGCTGCCAGATGTGGACGGTGTTCTGCTGGACAACATGGATTTGGACTCCATGCGCAAGGCAGTGGCAATGCGGAATGCTTCGGGTCGTCGCCTTTTTCTCGAAGCCAGCGGCAACATGACCCTTGATCGCGCTCGCTCGGTGGCTGAAACCGGCGTGGACTTTCTCAGTGTTGGAGCCTTGACCCATAGCGCACCCGCTGCAGACCTGAGTTTGAGACTCGAAGCCTGATCCTGGTAGGTACTGAAAAAGAAATTCCAGATTCCGCCTCTTGAAAATTAGATGTTCAAACATATAATTTGAATGCGAGGCGGCAAGACTGCCTCAAGGGAGGTCCTGATGATCAAGCTGCGACGTTCCGAAGATCGTGGACATTTCGATTTCGGGTGGCTCAATACGCACCACACCTTTTCATTCGGTGACTATTTTGAGCCAGAGCACCACCAGTTTCGGTCGCTACGGGTCATCAACGAGGACGTGGTGGCGCCGGGCACTGGCTTTGGTACCCATGGCCATAAAGATATGGAGATCCTCACCTGGGTATTGGAAGGAGCTTTGGAACACCAGGATTCTCTGGGTACCAAGGGCCTCATCAAGCCTGGAGAAGCTCAAGTGATGAGCGCGGGTTCGGGCATTCGTCACAGTGAATTCAACGCATCGAAAACCGAACCGGTTCATTTGCTCCAGATCTGGATGCTGCCCGAAGCCAAGGATCTACCTCCGCGCTACGATCAGGTGGCTTTCGATGACGCGCGCTTTCGCAACACCTGGGGCCTCATCGCGAGCCGTGACGGCTTTGACGGATCCGTGGTGGTATTCCAGGACCTCCGAATTTTTGTGACTCGTCTGAACGCGGGCGCAGAACTTTCCCGTGCCATCAACCCATCGCGCAATGGGTGGCTTCATGTGGCCAAAGGCGCGGTGGTCGCCAGTGGGCAATCACTGAAAGCGGGCGATGCCATGGCCCTGGAAGGCGAAACAAAACTGGACCTGAAAGCCGAGGATGGAAGCGAAGTCCTCTTTTTTGATCTGGCGTGATCAATCCCGATGTCATGCCAGGGGCTTGGCCCTAAGAACGCGATCGAGTTTGAACTGCCCGCCCGCGAGTTTCACAACGCTGCGTGCAAGGGCTTCCCGGCTGCATCCCAGCTCCGTGGCCCAAGCATCTACGGGGATCTCGCCGCCTTCAGGCGATGTTTCGATCCAGGCATTCCAGAGCGCATCTAGGCTCGAAGCATCTGGCTCATCTTTGTTCCGCCAACTGCGCTCCTGGGGGCGGATGGGTTCGTAGAAAGTTGCGTCCCGCAGCTTGTCTGGTAGGAAGGCTTGAGCCTGATTGTAATCGCCGTGGGAGTAGTGGTAGTTCGTACCACGACCCGCTTTCCGTGCGGTGCTGGTGTGGGCGTCACGCAGCGCATCGGGGATAGGTTCATCATCCGCCGCCAGGGCTGCATCAATGGCGGAAACGGTCGCATTGCTCTTGGGCGCGTTGGCAACAAAGATGACCGCTTGGGCCAGTGGAATACGAGCCTCGGGCCAGCCAATGCGCTCAACGGCGCGCGAAACCGTTTCCGCCAAAATGAACGCCTGGGGATCCGCATTGCCTACGTCTTCGGCCGCCGTGACCATGAGGCGCCGGGCGATGAAACGGGGATCTTCGCCGCCGCGAATCATGCGGCTCAAATAATAGAGCGCCGCGTTGGCATCGCTGCCCCTCAAACTTTTTTGAAAGGCCGAGGCCAGATCGTAATGACCATCAGCGCGGTCAAACATCAGACGACCACCCAAGGATGATTGAAGGGATTCGAGGCTACGATCGTGGGGCGGAAGATCCGCCCAGACTTCCAGACCCGATAAGGCCGAACGCATATCCCCACCCGCCCAGTGAGAGAGCCAGTCCAGCAGCTCGGTGGATGGCGGTGGATCGAGCTTTTCGTGAATAACAGCGCGCTCCAGCACCCCGCGAATGTGGGTGGGCTCCAACGCTTTCAAATTGAAAAGCTGGCAGCGGCTGCGCAGCGCGGGGTTCAGGTAGAAGGCTGGGTTCTCGGTGGTGGCACCGATGAGGATGGCCTCGCCGCGTTCCAAAAAAGGCAGCAGGATGTCCTGCTGAGATCGGTTGAAACGGTGGATCTCATCCAGGAAAAGCACCGGCGGCGCAGCCTTGAAGAGCGGCATGGATTTCTGGTCTAGCAGGTATTTTTTCAATTCCGCCGCCGACCCCGTGACACCACTGAACTCCAGAAACCCGTGGCCGGTCTCTTTCGCCAGGATGCGCGCCAGGGTTGTCTTGCCCGTCCCCGGCGGCCCCCAGAGCACCATGGAGGGCAGCCTTTTCGACGCGCTCAACCTCGTCAGCGCACCCTTGGGCCCCACCAAGTGGGGCTGGCCCACGACCTCATCCAGAGTTGTGGGACGCATGCGTTCAGCAAGGGGTGCGGTCATGGTTCAAGAGTAGCGGGGTGACTCCTCGGGAGAGAAAAACACTCGCAGAGGAACGCCAGGGCGCTGAGGTTCGCGGAGAAAAGAAAGACGTGTTTTTTTCCGCGTTCTCTGTTTTTCTGCGACCCTCTGCGAGTGTTTTTCTGACCAACTGAGACGGAGCCCCCATGGATTTTGCCCATTCCCCAAAGGCCCGCGACTACATGGATCGAATCTCGGCCTTTATCGCCGAGCACATCACGCCGAATGAAAGCCGTTATGCCGCTCAGTTGCAGCATGGGAAGCCTAGCGAGCGTCCTTGGACGGTGCCGCCAATCATGGCGGAAATGAAGGCCAAGGCCAAGGCTGCGGGCCTTTGGAATCTTTTTTTGCCGGACGCAGAATATGGTGCGGGGCTCTCGAATCTGGACTACGCGCCTTTGGCGGAACGCATGGGCCGCTCGCTGATGACACCCGAGGTCTTCAACTGCAACGCGCCGGACACGGGGAATATGGAAGTGCTGGTGAAGTACGGATCGCCGTCGCAAAAGGAGCGCTGGCTAAAGCCTTTATTGGAGGGCCGCACCCGCTCGGCCTTCTGTATGACCGAGCCCGCCGTGGCCTCTAGCGATGCCACGAACATGCGCGCCACGGCCAAGATCGAAGGCGATCGAGTGATCATCAACGGTCGCAAGTGGTGGAGCAGCGGCATCGGCCATCCTGCGTGCGACTTCGTCATCTTTATGGGCGTCACCGATCCCGAAGCGGCCAAGCACCAGCGCCATTCCATGGTGATCGTTCCCTTGGATACGCCAGGCCTAAATATCGAGCGGATGCTGCCGGTCTTCGGGAATTTCGACGAGCCTTATGGTCACGGCGAAGTGAGTTTCACCGACGTGCAGGTGCCCCACGAAAACATCATCAGCGGGCCGGGCCGCGGCTTCGAAATCGCCCAAGGACGCTTAGGGCCAGGCCGCATCCACCACTGCATGCGCATCATCGGCGCCGCCGAGCGGGCGCTGGAACTCATGTGCCAGCGCTCGCTCATGCGCGTGGCCTTCGGCAAACCCCTGGCGGAATTGGGCGGCAATGCCGACATCATCGCCAACGCGCGTATGGCCATCGAGCAGGCGCGGCTGCTCACTCTCAAGGCCGCATGGATGATGGATACCGTGGGCGTGCGGGGTGCCATGAGCGAAATCTCCCAGATCAAAGTCGTCGCGCCCAACGTCGCGCAGCTCATCATTGACCAGGCCATCCAGATGCACGGCGCCGCAGGCCTCAGCGAGGATTTCCCGCTGACGGCCCTCTACGCCTACGCCCGCATCCTGCGCCTCGCCGACGGTCCCGACGAAGTCCATCGCGCCCTCATCGCCAAGCTGGAACTCAAGGCCCAGGTGGAGAGGGCGGGGGTGGAGATGGCGAAATAATGAAAATATTTTTAACAGGAGTGGAAGGGATTGAAGGGGATAAGAACAAGGCTGGTGCTTGTTTTGATCCCCTTCATCCCTGTAGATTCTGTTTTTGATTTGTTCAAGCTGAAGAGGGGTAGGATGAATGCTCAATATCAACGAACATCAAGTCAGGACAGCTAATGACTTCTGCCACGATAAAACTTTTTTTACCCCATGGCGATGCTAAGCGACTGCGAGTTGGCGAAGTTTCAAACTGGACAGGTAAAGCCCTTGCTGCGCCACGGACCGAACTGGATGACCTTCTGCTTCGTGAAGAACTGGAGAATTCAGGAGTTTACTTTCTGCTCGGAGTAGATCCAGAAAGTGGTGATCTGTTGGCTTACATTGGTGAGGCTGAGGTCATCCGGGATCGCTTGAAGCAACACAAGGGAAAGGATTTTTGGAATTCTGTTGTTGTCTTCGTGAGTAAAGACGAGAACCTCACAAAGGCTCACATCCGTTTTCTTGAGAACCGGTTGATGCAAGAATCCAAAAACGCGGGTCGTTACAAACTGGAGAATACAAATTCAAGCAATCCGAAGCTGCCTGAATCCGATCGAGAGGACATGGAGGTTTATCTTTCTCGCATCCGCCAGGTCCTCCCAGTTCTAGGTTCTGATCTTCTCTCGCCCATTTCTGGCTCAGCCAAAACTACAAAGCTACAGAAAGAACTCTTCTGCAAACTTAAGAACGCACTAGCTCGCGGGCGTAGAACCGAAGATGGTTTCGTAGTATTTAAAGGGTCCACAGCAGTATTGGAAGAGCGTCCATCAGCTGGATCCCAGCATCCGTTCGTTGTCACGCTTCGCAACAAACTAATTTTAGAGGGCACCCTCCGCGAATCATCTGGACTGTATGTGTTCTCCAAGGACACTGAGTTCAGCAGCCCAAGCGCCGCCGCCGCCGTCGTTCATGGGGGCGGTGCCAATGGACTGACTGCATGGAAGGACTCCAATGGAAAATCCCTTAAAGAAATTGAAGAGACTTAACTCATAACTTCTCTCGTGAGCAGGATTACTGGAAACGATATGCCCTTGATCGATGAACCCAGCCCTGTCCGGCGCGGCGAGGAACTGAACC
>JAYVXV010000009.1:0-2830 GCA_043784905.1 Holophagaceae bacterium
TCCGGCGCCCAGGCCAGGCGCGTGCTAGGTGAGCCCAGGTAGGGAATCTTGCGGGCGGGATGAAACAGCGACTCCAACGTTAGGGCACCCGTGCCTTGGGTCAGGGCACCCGTACCTTGGGTCAGGACGCCCGTGCCTTGAGGCAGTGCGGCCGGGCTCTGGGCGCAAAGCACGGCAGGAACAGAGCATGCAAGAAGGGCAGACTGAAGGCGCATGGATTCCTCGATGGAAACCCTAGGTATATCGCAAGACGAGGAAAGGCCGAAATGCTAAGAGGCTTCAGGCATCTGGCATCAGGCCTCGTTGCTGATGAATCTCAAGCGGAACAATCATCACCAACGAAGTCTGAAACCTGAGGCCCGAGGTCGCTTTCATTCCGAGCACGACTGCAAAATTCGGGTTTGCCGCGATTTAGTCGGGAAGGTACTTTCGCGTGAGGTTTTCACAGCCTGATGCGGTGACTTTCACGTTGTCCTCGATGCGGATGCCGCCACACGGGGTTAGCGCATCAATGAGATTCCAATTGAACTTTGAGCCGTGCTCACGCTTTTCACCGTTACGGAAAGGTCGCAAAAGCATGGGGATGAAGTAGAGGCCCGGTTCCACGGTAAAGACCTGGCCCGCCTCGATCATGCGGGTGGTCCGCAGAAAAGGATGCTCCGGGGGTTGTGGGGCTGGGGCGCCATCGGGACCGAGCTGCTTGCCAGCTACGTCGTGAACCTGAAGGCCGAGATGGTGGCCGAGGCCATGGGGGAAGAAAGGTTTGGTGAGGCCCGATGCAACGGCCTCATCGCGATTGGTGTCGCGCAGAATGCCGTGCTCCATCAGCAGGTCCGCGATTTTGAAGTGGGCTTGATGATGGAATTCACCATAGTGAAGACCCGGTTTCACCACGGCGCAAAGCTCAAGTTGCATTTTTTCCATGGAATCAATCAGGGCTTTAAATCGCGGATCGCAATGCGGCGCGGCAATCGTCCGTGTGATGTCCGAGGCATAACCCAGATATTTCGCGCCGGCATCCAGCAGCAGCACCGCACCCTTGCGGACATCTTTGCGTTTGCCGTGATAGTGCAGGATGGCGCCCATTTCGTTAAGGGCCACGATGGTGGTGTAGGGCAGATCCTCATCCACGCAACCCACGGCCGACACGAAGGCCTGATGAATTTCTAATTCCGATGCCCCGGATAAGAAAGCGGCTTTTGCGGCCCGGTGGCCCGTGGCGCCCAAGGCTTGGGCCTCGTCCATGCAGGCGAGCTCATAATCGCTCTTGAAGCTGCGCGCCCAATCCAGATGCTTGGTGAGATTTTCAGGGTTCACGGAAAGGCCTGCTGCAACGGCTCGGTCCCCTTCATTGCCTAGATAGGCGCCCTTTGGACAGTCTCCGAGCAGCGTCCAGGTCTCATCCAAAGTGCCTGCTTCAACCAGGTCGAAAGCGTCCGCCCAAAAGGGAGATCCCAGGGGCTCTTGCAGGTACCAGAAATCCTCGGGCGCATAGCGGATGAGCTTGGGTTTCATACCCGTCTGCACTTTCAGAACATGGTGAGGCCCGGTCATGGGACACCAATGATTGAAGTGCGGCGTGGGATGAAAGGGCGCGTCATTGTCGTCGGCGAAATAAGTGAAAGGCGCGCCGCTACTGATGATGAGCGTCTCGAAGCCCGCACGGGAAAGGGCGGCCTCTGCGTCCTTCATACGCTGGGCCAGATGATCAAAAAAGAGCGGGGCGAGGTTCACAAAAGACTCCAAAAAAACAATCAGGGACTCCGAAGATTAAGCGGACTTGGGTCCCCGCGTCACCCACCCCTTCATCAGTCGTGTCCGCAACCACAACCCCCGTCGAAATCCGGAGAACGGGAGGCACGGATGCCTTCGATGCCTTCTTTCAAAATGAGCAGCGCGAGAAGGATCGCCGCCGCACCATCCACCCACCAAAGGCTTGGGCTCAACATGAAGAGCAGGCTGCCGATGAAAAGGACCCAAGAGAGCTGGATGCAGGCGAGGCTGCACGCGGCGTCACTCTTGAGCGTCGCGCTGTCCAAGGCCGTGGCAGCGCGGGTTTTGGCGCACCATAAAAAATACATGAATGCGAGCGAAATACCTGAAATGAGTAGGCCCGGTAGGGTCGTGGGCGGATGGCGATGGGAGGCCAGTTGCAGAATGGCGCCGACGTTGATGACGAGGGCAAGTAGGACGAATAGAAAGCCGATGGTCATCACCGCACGCCGTTCGGATGTCGCGGCCTGGGCCTCGAATCCTTTGCGGAGCCGCGTCATTACAACGAGGGCCGAGGCCACTTCCACCAGGCTGTCGAAGCCAAAGCCCCAGAGCGCCACGGAGTCGTCGCTCAAGCCGAAGCGGATGGACACGGCGCCTTCGAGGAGGTTATAGACCACCGTGAACCAGGCGAGGAACCAAGCGCGGCGGTGCCAATCAGGATTCACAGAAAAACCAGGGGTCTATTTTCCGCTGCGAATCCGTTCCGCACGGCTTTCTCGAAAAAGAGCGCGAGGCTCTTCTGCTCGGCTTCGCCTAGGTGATAGCTGATGTTCTCGGTGAGGTATTCGTGCAGTTCCAGCTTGGTCCAAGGGATGTGGCGCCAAGCTTCTTCGATGATGGCGGCCAGGTTTTTTTGACCTTGTTCGAGACTCTTGTGAAAGAAGGGTAGGGCGCCGCCGGGCAGGGAAAGGGTAGGCGCGTCACTTCGGACGGTCCACAGGGCGAACACGAACGGAAGGCCCGTTAGTTCGTGCCATTCTTCGGCCAGATCGAGCATTAACAATCCATCCTTGCGCGCCTTCATGCTCTGATCGCCAATCATCAGGGCCGCGTC
>JAYVXV010000010.1:0-2828 GCA_043784905.1 Holophagaceae bacterium
AGCTTGCAGCAATCCTAAGGATTACCTTCCATGGTTCAGCAGGCATCCCAGTTATGGGCCAAGACCCATCAAGAAGGAACCCCGGCATGGCATCCGCTCACCCTACACATGCTGGATGTGGCCGCGGCTGCGGAAGCCATCCTGGCTCGGGAGCCGGAACAAACACGGAATCGCATGGCCGCCATTTTGGGGCAGGGGCAGTGCCCGGGATCCTCACCTTCGCACCACCATTCATGGAAAGATTCCCCTCAACCATTCATGGATTCGAAATGAGCCACTACCTTCATCGCTACTGGGGCAAAGCCGATAACAAATACAAAGGCGACCCTAAGTGGCACCCGTTGGCGTACCACTGCCTGGATGTGGCGGCCTGCGGGCAGGTGCTGCTGCGGCAGCAACCCGCTTGGCTGGACAATTTGGTCCGGCTGTCCGGAATTGAACCCGCCGCCCTGACTCCTTGGCTGGTTTTCTTGCTTTCCATTCATGACCTTGGCAAGTTCGGCGATGGCTTCCAGTCATTACGCCAGGATTTGCAACAGGAGTTGAAGGGGCGCGGTGCCCAGGTGGCCTACGATGTACGCCACGACACCCTGGGCTATGCCTTGGTGATGGAGCATCTGCCGGGGTGGCTGGAGCGCCACGACCTTGCCGAGCGAGGCGGCAACCTGCTTCGTCTATGGGTAGCCGCAGTCACAGGGCATCATGGCCGACCACCGAAGAATGAAAGTCTACGGGCGCACGTTGCCCGCCATTTTCCTGCTGACTCGGTATTGAAGGAGGTCGGGCAATTCGTGGCGGATATGCGCCGTCTGCTGCTGCCAGAGAACCAATCGCTTCCCACTCGTGCAGAGGGGGCGCTCGAATGCTACAAGCGGGCTTCTTGGATGGTCGCTGGTTTGGCGGTGGCCACCGATTGGTTGGGCTCGAATACACGGTGGTTTAAGTACCATCGTCCGGACCAATCCCCGGAGAACTATTGGCACCAGGTTGCCTTGCCCACCGCTGAAACGGCTGTCGCGGAAAGCGGAATGCTTTCCTCGCTTCCGGCTCTTGATGCCACCTTCGCCAAACTGTTCCCTCACATCGCCGCCACGCCCACGCCCTTGCAATTATGGGCGGATAAGATACCGATCAAACCGGGACCGCAGCTCTTCGTGCTGGAGGAACTCACCGGCGGCGGCAAGACCGAAGCCGCATTGACCCTGGCCGCCCGTCTCATGGCGGCGGGGTGCGGGAGCGGAGTCTATTTCGCCCTGCCCACCATGGCAACCTCGGATGCCATGTTCGACCGAGTTCAATGGAAGCAGGAAGGTGAGACGGACGAACCCTGGCAACGGTTTTTTGCCGATGGTGAGCCATCGCTGGTCCTTGCGCATTCCGCTGCCAAGACTAAGCAGAAGCTGGATGCCTTGGTACGCTGCGATGCGGGCTACGGCGACCGACGCGAAGAAGCCTCGGCGTCCCAGCACTGCACCGATTGGCTGGCCGACAGCCGCAAGAAGGCGCTGCTTGCCGACTTCGGTGTGGGCACGGTGGATCAGGCTCTGCTCGGAGTAATGCCGCTACGTCACCAGTCACTGCGCCTGCTGGGGCTCTCCAGTAAGGTGCTGGTGGTGGACGAGGTTCATGCCTGCGACGCCTACATGGGCGAACTGTTGGAGCGGTTGCTGTATTTTCATGCTGGTCTGGGCGGCTCCGCCATCCTGCTCTCCGCCACCTTGCCGCAGAATCAGCGGGCTAGGTTGCTCACCGCCTTCGCCGAGGGTGCGGGGTTTGACGCCAAGGTGCCAAAGAAAGAGGATTATCCGCTCGTCTCGCATCGTCACTCTGACGATCTTGGTGAAACCCCCATTCAGGCGCGAATGGCGGCGTCGCGCCAAGTCATGGTGGAACCGCTGGCAACCGAAGAAATGGTATTTCACCGTCTTCAAGCCACCATCGCCCGTGGCGCTTGTGGCGTCTGGGTTCGTAATACTGTGGCCGATGCTGTTGCTGCGTGGCGGGCTTGGACCGCGAAATATCCCGGCCACCCGGCCACCCTTTTCCACGCCCGCTTCGCCCTGTGTGATCGGCTGAGGATTAGTCAAGAGATCACCAAGTCCTTCAATAAGGAGAGCAAGCCCGCAACGCGGAGTGGCAGGCTGGTTATCGCTACTCAGGTGGTCGAACAGTCTTTAGATGTGGACTTTGATGACATGGTGACAGACCTCGCGCCCATCGACCTTGTCGTCCAGCGCGCCGGGCGCTTACAACGTCACAAGCGCGACGCCGAAGGGAATATCGCTCAATTCGAAGGGCGTGGCGGCACCAAGCTGGGGGTGCTGATGCCCGAGCCAACGGAAGATGCCCCAGCCGGATGGTTCAAACGCTTGCTGCCCAAGGCGGCCAAGGTGTACGCGGATCATGGTCGGTTATGGCTCACCGCGCACTGGCTGGTGACTCAACAAGGTTTTGAATTGCCGCGCGATGCCCGCGAGATGATCGAGACTGTCTACGGGGACACGGGCTTCAGCCGCATACCCATCGGACTTCAAAAAAGCTCTGACGCACGCCAGGGGGCGTGTTTCAGCGAACGCTCCCTTGCGCGGCAGATTGCACTTTCCTTTGGCCAAGGCTATGACCCCACAAGCCTGAACTGGCCCGATGAGGATGCTCAGGCCGATATCAGCACACGTCTCGGTGAGAAAACAGTCCGCCTACGCCTTGCGAGGATTTGCGGTGACAGGCTCAAACCATGGGCCACCACCGGGAGCGCCATTGACTGGTCTCTTTCGGAACTCACCGTGCCAAGGTATCTGGTGGCGATGGAAAGCCCCCGCTATTCCGGG
>JAYVXV010000011.1:0-2790 GCA_043784905.1 Holophagaceae bacterium
AGCATTTCATGGGAGGGGTGCGCAGACCTGTGGCCGGGCGAAGACGAAGGCAGTAGGGATGGCAGTTGAGCCAGCGAGGGAGAAGACGTTGTCCGACCGTCATCAAGGTTCGATCGAAGCGCCCGCAGGGCGGACGCGACGTCTTTCATGCCCTGTAATCGGCGCCATAAATCTTTTTCAAGACAACCATTCACGAGGGCCGCGACTTCGGGCGGAATGGCGCTGCCGGGATAGGAAAGGGAAGCCGGTTCGTCCTTGAGCACCGAAGCCACGATCTCCGCAATGGTTTCCCCGGAGAACACGCGATGCCCCGAAATCATCTCGTGCAGCAAACACCCGAAGGCAAACACATCACAGCGAGCGTCCAGGATTTCTCCGCGCACCTGCTCCGGGGCCATATAACTGGCGGTCCCCATCACCAGCCCCGGCTGTGTCTCCAGCAGCCGCACGGGCATCTTTCGCTCCAAAGCCATATGCTCCAGACGCTCCTCCATGCGCGCCAACCCGAAATCGAGGATTTTCACGGGGCCTGCCAGGGTGAAGAAAATATTTTCCGGTTTTAGGTCGCGGTGGATGACGCCTTTGGCGTGGGCCGCAGCTAAACCTTCGGCGATGTCTGCGGCCACGGTGAGCGCTTCATTCAAGGTAAAAGAGCGGTTTTCCAATTGCTTGCGAAGCGTGATCCCATCGAGAAATTCCATGACCGCGAAGCTGAGATCACCCTCACGGCAAAGGTCATGGATAGCGCGGATATTGGGATGGGAGAGCGCTGCGAGCACCTTGGCTTCCCACTCGAATCGCGCTAAGGCATCAGGCGTTTGAGCCAGATGTTCGGGCAGCACTTTGATGGCCACCTCACGGCCCAGCCGCTGATCCTTCGCCTTGTAGACCTCACCCATGCCACCGGAACCCAGGGGGCACATCACTTCATATCGGCCATCAAGAAGGCGTCCAGAGACAAGCGGCATGAATAGAATTCCTATATTGGAATTCTACCGGGAGCCGGGGCTGTAAAACGCTGCCCTATTTGCCTAGGCCCAAATGCCCAAGGGTATAAGGAGCCCTAACGGAACCGCCAGGGCCCTAATGCACGTAGATGAAGACCGACCGGGCAATAGCATCGTTGGTTCCATCTGTGAGGGACGTGGCCACGCCGTTCTTCCAGATTTTGGCGACCAATTTCGTTCCAGTGGATTCGTAGCCGACCACGTAGACATCGCTGCCAGACACGACCGGGAGGTAGGCAACGGCATCTTTACTTCCGTCCGTAAGCGATATCGCGACACCATTCTTCCAGACCTTAGCAACATTTTTCGTTCCGTTAGATTCGTAGCCTGCGATATAGACGTCGCTCCCGGGCAGGACCAAGCCTAAGGCATAGGCGGTGTTGCTTCCATCCGTTAGCGCAGTGGCCACGCCATTTTTCCAGACCTTGGCGACATATTTACTTCCATTGAATTCGGAGCCCACCGCGTAGACATCGTTCCCAGACAGGCCCAAGCCGTAAGCATTTGCATCCTTGGTTCCATCGGTAAGCGCGGTGGCAATGCCGTTCTTCCAGACCTTCGCGACGCCATTCGTTCCGTTGGATTCGTATCCCGAGGCATAGACATCAGTTCCGGACAGGGCTAGGCCGTAGGCCAAGGCGAATTTGCTCCCGTCATTAAGGGACGTGGCGACGCCGTTCTTCCACACCTTGGCAAAATTGCCATCGTAGCCCGCGACATAGACGTCGTTCCCGGACAGTCGCAGGTTGTAGGTCTGGGCGTTGTTGCTGCCGTCCGACAGGGCCGTGGCGACACCATTCTTCCAGACCTTCCCGACGACTGGCGACCCCGCGGGGGTGGCTTCCCGCCCACAGACATAGACATCGCTGCCGGAGACCGCCACGGACAGGGCCAAGGCATCTTTCGTCCCATCCGAAATGGCCGTGGCCACGCCATTCTTCCAGACCTTGGCGACATATTTCGTTCCGTTGAATTCGAAGCCAGCGACATAGACGTCGGTCACCGTCGAGGTCAGGATCGGCTGAGACGTGTAGCCAGATCCCCCTCCGCTACAACCGATCAACGATGCCAACACCGGAATGCTGAGTAGAAGGAGTGGGTTGATGGTTCGCATAGATGCTCCAAATGAAAAAATGGGAAGGCGATTGCCTTGAACCATCACCGCCGGAAAGGGGAATACCTCGAAGTATGTGCCTCGTGGCCCGGTGGTCTAGGACCGGTTCTGATATTCCCCACTAGACCAGTCAGAACTCCAGTACCTTCTTCATGCCCGCCAACACCCGATCCGTGTTGGGCAGCGTGGCTCTTTCGAGGATGCGGTTGAAGCCGACGGGCGTGAAGGTGGAGCCCACCCGCTCCACCGGCGCGTCGAGCCAGGCGAAGCAGTCGCTGGCCACCTGGGCCGCCAACTCGCCGCCGAAGCCGCCGAAGACTTTGTCCTCGTGCACGATGAGCACCCGATGGGTTTTCTTCACGCTCGCAAAAATGGTGTCGGTGTCCAGCGGCGAGAGGCTGCGAAGGTCAATGACCTCGACACTTTTCCCTTCGACTTCCAATTTATTAGCGGCTTCCAAGGCGAAGTGAACCGGCGTGCCGTAGGCCAGCACCGTCAGATCGGTACCTTCACGCCGCACCCGGGCCTTGCCGAAGGGCACCGCGAAGCCTTCAGGAACCACGGCCTGGGCCAGCTTGGAGTTGTAGAGAAATTTGGGTTCCAGATAAAGCGTCATGCCTCGACTGCGCATGGCCGTGCGCAAGAGACCCGCAGCATCGTCCGCGAAGG
>JAYVXV010000012.1:0-9115 GCA_043784905.1 Holophagaceae bacterium
TCCGTGCGGCGATCCTGGATGAAACGGCGGAGGGCCTCCTGGCCCTCCCCGGGAAGACCCCAGAACACCACGCCGGCCCGCGTGGGTAGCGGGTCTCCATCCATATGCATGAGATGACGAATCTCCCCGTGAGTGCTGAAAAATGCGCCACCCGGCAGCGTGGTCTCCACCACGACTTTCTGCCTGAGTGGTAGATTGGCCGCCAAGGGGAGCGCCACACCCATGCCTGTTTCTGTGAGATTCAGGACCTTCACGTCCCAAGACTGATCGGTGGTTTTGAGCGTGCCAATGAGCGGAGCTTGATCCGCAGCGGCCACGCGCATATCCCGTCGCCGCTTGATCTCGATGCCATTGGTGGGCCAGGCCAGGCGAATAATCGGCGGGAACATCGTGTCCCCCTCGCTCGCCACCAAGGGGGCCAGCAACGGGCTCTGCAGCGATACCACCTGCTCACCGAGGATAATCGAAAGTGTCACTTGAGTGCCTTCGACCGGAAGCTGATCCCGTCGCTTGGCGCCGAGCAAATGCAAAGCCACCCCGGGCTCCATGCCGCGCAGGTGCAGGTCCCCCAACATCCGGTTGGTCCCCTCGGCCCGAAGGCTCACGGAAGCCCGTAGATCCTGGGCTTCGCGCAGTAGGGCTTCCAATTCTTCATCGCTCGGATAGATGAGTTCGCTCATGTCAGTACCTCATGCTCCTTGGGCCTCAGATCCCGTAGGCCAAACGGTCGGCCAGATGTGAGTGGAGTCCCGCCTGATGAATGGCTCGGGCGGCACCTCTGAAATCGTAGTCCAGACGATGCAGCCGCAGCCGTTTCTTGGCGGGGTCGCAGGTCATGAAAGAGAGCCGTGGATCTCGGTCCCTGGGCTGCCCCACCGAGCCAGGATTAGCCAGATACCGACAGCCTTTGCGCAAGGCGAACCACTCGCCAGCAACCAGGTTGATCCAATTGAGACGATGGGCTTCTTCATCCAATTCAAAGCATCCGGGTAGGTGGGTGTGGCCGAAAAAACAAAGGTCCCCTTGAAAGGAATCGAAGGCCATGAGCGCATCCCTTGGATGCAACAAGTAGGCGTCCTCGTCCATGGGTGAGCCGTGGGACAGGACGTAGTCGTCTCCCACATCCAAGGGCCCCATGGGAAGAGATTCCAGGAAGTGCAGATTCTCGCGGGACAGCCGCTCCAGAGTCCATTCGGCTGATCCCCGAGCCGGGCCGCTAAAGGCCAGAGCCGGTTCGAGGCCCGCGCAAACCTTGTCATGGTTCCCGCGCACAGCAACGCGGGGTTTCAACTCCCGCACCAACTCCAATACCTGGTTCGGATGGGCACCATAACCCACCAGATCCCCTAACAAAGTGAAACGGTTGACCGCCCGCCGTTTGGCATAACGTAGCACCACCCGCAGCGCGTGCAGGTTGGCATGTAGGTCGGAGAGGATGATGTCCATGGGCAGATGGATCAGTCTACCCCGCTAAGCCGTTGTTCAAAAATTAACCATCCGTTCCAAAGGCAAGAACGGCATAAGGGACCGTAACAAAATACCCAGAAAAGTACTGGTTATTTCGTAACGGCTCCTAACAAGGAATCTGCGATTTCATCCGGCCCATGACCCAAGGGCAATACGCACGAAAGTCCGCACCAGTTCTGTATCCGCTGACCATGCCGGGCTAGAAAGTCATCGCGGTCTTTTGCAAGGGGACGATTCGGATCCGCAGCGATTCGAGCCCAACAGGTTTGAGGCGTCTCCGCGATCCAAAGCACCACAAAGGCAGACTGGCTCACCGCTTCGCGGATTTCCGCCCTTTCCCAGGCTCCGCCGCCCAAGGCAATCACTGAAGGTTTGTCCAGCCGCGAGCGCAATATCTCCCCTTCGAGAGATCGGAACGCCATTTCTCCTTGCTGCTCAAAAATCTGCGGGATGTTCTGTCCCGTTTGCGCCTCAATGAGCTGGTCAAGATCCAATGAAGGCAGATTCAAACGCAAGGCCAGCGAGGATGCCAGCGTGGTTTTCCCCGAACCGCTGCTGCCCACAAGGATGAGGCCCTGCCCTTTGCGAAGGGCAGGCTGGGCTCTCCATCTTTCGCATTGCGCCGCCCAGGCCAGCTCGACGGGATCGTTACGATCCAACTCGCTGATGAGCGCGATGCTTTCGGCGCCAGCCGCAAAAACATCCGCGAAGTCATGGCGGCCGATACCCCCAATGGCGATGGGCGCGATGCCTTGGCTTCGTAATTTCCCGCAGCCATCGCGTAATCCAGCGAGTCCAATGGGAGGCTCGTGATCGGGCTTCGATGCCGTCGCCCGAAATGGCCCCAGACCCGCGTGATCACAGGCTGGGTCTATCGAAGCCCATTCAGCTTCGTTGTGGGTTGAGGTACCGATATGAATGCCCACCAAACCTGGCAAACGGCGCACTTCGGATGGCGGCAAATCTGTTTGCCCCAGGTGTAATCCCCAGGGCATGAGTCCTTCCTGCGCGGCCAGCACCGCAAGGTCGGCGCGGTCGTTTACGCAGATCAACGGCCAGCCGCCATTGTCGTTGGATTGCCGCAGAGATTTACGAAGCTCTTCGTATTGTACTTTCGCATCTAAAGGTTTGCCCCGAAACTGCACCAGGGGCAAACCCGCATCGCCGAAAGCCCGCACCTGCGCTGAGAGCGAAGCCTCGCGGCGCGGGTCGGTAAGCGGGTAGAGGGGGGGGAGATGAATCATCAAAAAACACCACGCGGAGGGTAGCGGAGGCAGCGGAGGGTAGCGGAGAAGGAATTGTCTTTTTTCACTCTCTGCGTGAAATTCATTGTCTTCATCGTGCGATGGGTTTCCAGGCCAAGGAAGGATCTGATGGGGGAAAGGTTTGGAGAAGTCGCCAGACATCCTCACCTTCCTTTTCGCCCCAAGTCACGATCACTTCTAGGGCCAAGCGCCCTTTGGGTGTCCAGCGATAACGACGACCTTCTCGCTCCATCTGCTGCGCCTGGCTCATTTCAGAATCCTGGCTCCCCGCTTCGAGATAGGCCCTCGAATGAGTCATCAAATTGATCAACTCCCATTTTTGACAACAACCAGCACTCGCGTGCGCACTCCATCTCGATAGCAAGTAACGACCGCTCGGTGAAAGCGTGACTCCCATTGGGGAATCAAGTCTTGCCACGATCTTCACCGCGCGGGTGCTGACATCCACCGATAACAATTCACCATCTGGAGTGTGATCGTTTGTTGCCTGCTCCCAACACAGGTACAGCATTCCTGTTCGGGCATCAAAATCACCAAGAGATATAAAATCCACGGTGTAATCGCGTACCGCTCCCCGAGAATCTATGGCCTTGAGTTTCAAGTCAAAGCTCTTCCAAATCCCATCCAGAAGCCTTTTCTTGACCCTGAGACTGCAAGCTACCCTTCCATCCGGGTCGTCCACGGTTGGCGCCAAATGTTCCTGGATAATCGAAAAAGAAAAAGGAGGGCGATCCATCTTTTGGACCTCTTCCTGCAACGGAGTTGGTTTCTTTGGTGGGAAGACTTCGTCATGGCGATGTTCAGCCCTAGTCGCTAGAATGGCCGAAGTGAGATGCGTGCCCTGCACCACTGATATGAGAACGGCGACATAGAGAACGCCGTGAAGAAATCTCATGGGCGCTGCTCCTGTCGGTTTCCCTTTGCCAGGGGGAGGCCACCGGAATTGAGATTTGGAGAGGTCGCCATATTTTCTCTTTTTCGTTTGGTCGTACTAAAGGGAATCCTGATTGCGTTTGGTCTCGTCTTACGAATGGCGGTCACAACTCATCGAGCAGAGTGACGGCGTGGATGGAAGCGGCATTTCTCAGCTTCCCTCCGCACCTCCGCTCCTCTCCGCGTGGTGTTTTTTCATCACGCGGCCTCTTCCTCCTCGAACTGCAACCGCACGAGCTTGGCGTAGTGGCCGTCCAGGTCCATAAGGCTGCCGTGGTTGCCGCGTTCGATGATGCGGCCCTGATCCATGACCCAGATTTCGTCGGCCTCTTTGATGGTGCTCAGGCGGTGGGCGATGGTGAAAGTCGTCAGGCGATGACTGACGTGCTCGATGACCGATTGAATTTTGGCCTCGGTTTCAGAATCAATGTTGGCGGTGGCCTCGTCCAGCAGCAGGATTTCCGGCTCGAGATAGAGCATCCGCGCAAAGGCCAGGAGTTGCCTTTCTCCCGCTGAAAGTTTTTGACCGCGCTCCCCCACCTGGGTTTCGAGACCGAGGGGAAGCCTGGACACGAGATCCTTCAATTGGCTTTGTTCCAGCACGGAATCAAGGCGCCGCAAGTCCCTGGGGCGCCCCAATACGATGTTGTCTTCGAGGGTTCCCGAAAAAACAAAAACATCTTGGAGCACCAGGCCAAAAAGCCCCCTGAGCGAAGGTAATTCCAAGTTCCGCAAATCTTCGCCGTCTACTTTGATGCAGCCTTCGCTCACGTCGTAGAAACGCATGAGTAAATTGATGAGGGTGCTTTTGCCCGCGCCGGTGTGCCCCACAACGGCGACGCGATGACCTTTGGGAATGACGCCACTTAGTTCAGCGACCACCGTACGGCCGCCTTCGTCGTAGGCGAAGGACACCCTTTCAAACTCGATTTCACGTTCAAAACGGGTGGTTTTTGCATCGTCGGATTCAGGGATCTCGTCGTGATTGTCCAGCAACACAAAGATGCGCTCGCTGGAGGCCATGGCGGTCTGCATCACGTTGTAGCGCTCGGCCAGTTCTCGAATGGGACGGAAGAATCGCCCGGAAATTTGTACGAACGCGAAGAGAACTCCCCAGGTGATAGCGCCCATCTCCAGCTTGATGCCGCCGTAGTAGATGATGGCGGCCAGCGTCGCGGACGTGATGAATTCCACCACCGGGAAAAATACCGCGTAGGCAAATATCGTCCGAAGAAAAGCCTCGAGATAACTGTTGTTGTGGGCCTTGAAACCCGCACCGCTATCAGCTTCGCGGGCATTCATTTGGACCAAGCTCATGCCTGAAAGCTGCTCTTGCAGGTAGGACTGAATGGCCGCGTAACGACCTTGGGTTTCGCGGAAAGCCTCGCCCGCTTTCCGCCGGAAGATCTCCGTGGCGACAAGCAAGGGCGGCATGATCGCAAGCGCGACAATGGCCAATCCCGCGTTGGTGTGAAACATCCAAAGCACGATGGCCAGCAAGGACATGGCATCCCCGAGGATGGCCACGAATCCGCTTGAAAACATCTCGTTCAGATTCTGAACGTCCGAGGTGACCCGGGTCATCAGGCGGCCCACCGGATTGCGATGGAAGAAATGCGTGGATCGCTTCATCAGGTGTGCGAACAACTCCATTCGCAGATCGAGCATCGCCCGCTGCCCCACCCAAGCCAGCAAAATGAAACGGCTCATCGAAACCAAAAAGCCCGCGATGAGCACACCCACAAACCCCGCCACCAGGGGCGAGGTCCCACGCATGGAGCCCGTTTCCATGAACCGATTGATGAGCCACAGCGTGTACTGCGAAGGCATCACCTCTAGCGCCGCCCCAGCGATCATCAGAGCCAATAGCCCTAGAAGCCCCAACCAATAAGGCTTGAGATAGGCCAACAGTCGGGCCATTAGGACGTGGCGTAGCCCCCGGCCCGCAACCTGGTCACTTTGAAAGAAGGTGCCGCCCTGTTCGGCCATTCATTGATTCTCACACGGATGCCCGCGCTGCCAAGAGGCCCCATGATGAGAACGTGTCTAAGCGCGTGATTTGAAATAGGATTTCGTAGGTGGAAATACATCCGTGGAGAAATGAATGCATCGCATAAACCGGGTTTTCATTTCATGGCTTGCCGCGACCCTTGTTTGGGGAGCCGCTACAGGAGTTCCGTCACCCACCGTAAAGGGCTCGGCTGCGAACCGTATGAAGCAAGATGTGGCCGCGCTATCCGTGCCTTCCATGCAGGGTCGCGGTGATGGTAGCAAGGGCCTGGAACGCGCGGCGGCTTTTGTGCTGCACCGCTACAAGGCCCTTGGCCTGAAAGCGGAAAAACAAACGTTCCCTTTTCTCACCGACATCGAAGTGGAGGAGGGCAAAGCCTTTCTGGGCAAGGGCGACAGCCAATTGCCGACGCTGCAATGGGGCAAGGATATTGAAGCCCTGAGTTTCAGCGGCGATGCGGAATTCAATTCCAAGGCCCTGGCCTTTGTGGGATACGGGATTCAGTCTCAGGACTACAACGATTTCAGCGGCATTGACCTCACGAGCCACGTCATCGCCATGGCCCGTATCCTGCCGGACATCCCCGCTTTCGCGTCCTTGAGTCCCGTAGAGCGTAGCCTTCGCGGACGGTTACGAAAATTAGAGAATGCCCGAATCGGCGGGATCATCCTACTAGAAGAAGGCGACACGGCTCGGCCCCTGAAACTCGATTCGGAGCTGCCCACGTTCCCTTTTCCCGTGGTTAGCATGACCGTCAAAGCGCTCTCACAAGTCTGCGGCGATCTCAAAGGCAAACTCAAAGCCATCCAGGAAACGGGCAAGCCCCAGAGTCAGGATTTCGTATGGGCGCCATGGTCCTACATGGGTCTTCATCTGGAATTGAAACGGAATGAAGCCGATCTTCCCAATCTCATTGCCACGATCCCCGGCTCCGATCCGAACCTCAAAACCGAAGTCATCATCCTCGGCGCACACCTGGATCATCTGGGTCGTGGCGAGCGACACGGCATGGGCGGCGAAGCCTCTAAAGGCAGGCTCCATCCCGGCGCCGATGACAACGCATCCGGCACCGCGATGCTTCTTGAACTGGCTCGCGAACTGAAAGTCGCCCCACCTCGGCGAAGCATTTTATTGGTGCATTTCTCCGGGGAAGAAGAAGGCCTTCTGGGTTCCGCCTACTGGATTAACCATCCGACGGTGCCCTTGTCAACTGTGAAGGCCATGGTCAACTTCGATATGGTGGGGCGTCTCGATCCCAAGCATCCGACCATTCTGCTGGGCGGTTTGGGTGCGCCCAAAGCCGCCCTGGATCACGCGAAAACATTCGCACCGAAAGGCATCGCCATTGGCTCAGACCTAGGTACCGCAACGGGGTCCTCGGATCACTTAAGCTTTGCCCTGGCGGACATCCCAACTTTTTTCTTCTTCACCGGACTTCACCCGGACTACCACCGGCCCAGTGACACTGCCGAGAAGATCAACGGTCCTGGCATGGCGCAAGTAGCGCAATTCGCGAAGCAGGTGGCTCTCGACCTGGCCAATGCAGATCGCTCGCCGGACTTCGACCCCACCACCGCTAAGCTGCCCGCTGGGCACGGCGTCGGTGGCCTAAAAGTCAGTTTCGGAACCATTCCCGATTACGCGGAACACCAAGACGGCTTTCACATCAATGGAGTCTCGAAGGGCTCTTCCGCTGAAGCCGTAGGCCTAAAGACCGGAGACGTCATCACCGAATTCGCGGGGAAATCCATCAAGACGATCTACGACTACATGGACGCCTTGTCCGCGCAAAAGGCGGGGGATTCGGTGAAAGTGAAGTGGTTACATGGCGGAAAAACCATGGCAGGGGAAGCCGTGCTCAAGGTGAGAGAATAGTCGGATGAAATTGCAAGTTCCCGAAGGGTTCCCCACGGAGGTCCTCGTCGCCGAGGCACCGGACGAGACCTTGCTTCCCGAGTCAAAGTGGGTGTTGCTCGGCGATACATCCGTAGAGGCATTCTGGGCGGATGCTGGGATGCTCGTGCCCAGAGGAAGCCTTTGGGTTTCGACCTCGGAACCCACCAAGCGCCTGGATACAATCCTGCCTTGGTTAGAGCATTGGGCTTCTCTACCGCTCCATCGGGACGCCACCATTCTCGCCTTGGGTGGCGGCGTGTTGACGGACATGGCCGGACTCGCTTCGAGCCTTTACCTGCGGGGCATTGCCTGGCACGCCTGGCCTACTACCCTGCTCGCCCAAGTGGACGCTGGGTTGGGTGGAAAGACCGCTGTGAATCTCGACAGCGGGAAAAACCTCGTAGGTGCATTTCATCAGCCCACCCGCCTGGTGGCCTGCCGTAGTTTTCTTCGCACACTCCCGCCCCGGCAACTCGAAGCGGGCCGGTGGGAAATGGTCAAGACCGCCCTTATCCAAGGCGATGTGGCCTGGGCAGAATCCATCCTGGCCCAGGAAATTCCCTCAGCGGAGTTCATCCAGCGGGCCCTTCAGTTCAAGGCTGAGATCGTTCACCGCGATCCCCATGAAAAGAACGAGCGCCGTCTGTTGAACCTGGGCCACACCCTGGGTCACGCCCTGGAATCCGCCAGTGGCTACCAATTACTGCACGGAGAGGCCGTGGGCTTAGGTTTGTTGGCCGCCTGTTTCTTATCCGAAGAACGGGGCCTGGCGGCTTTTCCGGTGCCTTTACTGCGTCGCCTGGCGAAAGCGCTGAAACCCTATGGCCATCTCATCGCATCCTGGGATGACTGCCTGCCCTGGTTGCGGCGGGACAAGAAGGCCCTTCATGGGGCCCTTTCATCATCCGAAATTCACTGCGTACTGCCCCTTCCTGGAGAACTGGCCCGACAAATCACCCTCGCTCCCGAAGTCTGGGCTGAACCTCACGCCCGCCTCAAAGCAAGTCTTAGTTAAGGAACCTCGTGCGCCGATCCGCTTTCATTCCTTTCCTCGCCATTCCGATATTTGCCCAGGTGATGTCTGCCCAAGCGCCTCAGGAGGATCCACGGGCCTTGATGCTTCAGGCACGCGCCAAGCAGCGCCGCAGTGGTGGCGATGATCCCCAAGGCGCCGTCGCGATTTATAAGCGCGTGATCGCCTTGGTGCCGCGAAGCGCCGAGGCGCACCTGCGTCTTTCTGAATCCATCGAGGAGACCGGAGAGTTGGACGTGGCCCTCATTCCGGCCCAACAAGCCACGGCGTTGGATGCCAATAATGCCGAGGCCGCCGCTCACCTGGGTCTGCTGCAATACCGACGCGCCATGGCGAACTCCGGCGCGCTCTCCGATGCTCGCAGGGACCTGCAAAAAGCCACCGAATTGTTGCCCAGCGATGCTGAGGTCTGGGCCAGGCTTGGGGAAGTTTCCGAGTTGCTGAAAGATTCCGAACTGGCAATGCGGGCTTGGCTCCAGGTGGGGCGCCTGCGGCCTTCGATCTTCATCG
>JAYVXV010000013.1:0-2765 GCA_043784905.1 Holophagaceae bacterium
GAGCAGGACCCGCGGATGCATGATCCCAACCCCAGGGGCGCACGACAAAAATCTTCAAGTCCACGGTTTCATGGCCCGTCTATCTACGAAAATGTTTAGTGTCCTATATACCGACCGAAATGAGAGCTATGGCGCCAAAGGCGCAAGAACTCATCAGCCCAGGGCAAAGCCCTGAGATGTATACGGATTTTTAACGATTAGATTAGCCTACGCATCCTCCACGAAGCAGTGGAAGCGAAGCGTCGGAGGCAACGTGGCGGTAGTCTGAGCAGCAATGGACAGGGAGACAGGGTGGCGACGCTGGGGCGGCCCCACGCAAGCTCCGCAGGGTGTCAGTCTTGGGGCTGAGGAGAGAATATGCCCTGGGAGCTAGTGCCCAGGGTGAGCACGATCGCCCCTGTTGGAGGAGGGAAGTCGGTCAAAGCAGCAGAACCAAACGAGTCTGTTCAGCCCGATGGATTTCCCTGCGAAAGCCCATGGAGTGCTTTCCAGAGTTCGCCGTAAGCGAACATTTTAGCCATGCCTTTCCAAATGATTTGAGGGCCGGGCGGCCTGTCGCCCTTCCGGTGTATGTGCCCGCCCGCTTTTGCCATCCAGGTGATCATTTGCCCCAGTGAAGGTGGAACCAGTGGGGCTTGCTTGCCGCCAAAGACCACCATCATCGGCTTCCACTCCCATTCTTCGAAAAGGACGTCGGCAGGCAGGTCCGGACACTCCCGGCCCAACAGGGTGACGTGATGGATGCGCCAGGCGATCACCATCTGCACGGCCAGACGCGGCCGCAAACGTTCGACCTCTTCGGGCGGATTGTCTTCCACTCGGCAACCGCTTTTAAGAATTTTGTGAAAGACTTCAATTTGCCACCTTAAGGTGTAGAGCTTTAGAATCTGCAGCGCCTTTTTAAGCGTCCGCACCTTGAAGTCCGTCAGGAGAATCCACTCGATGGCTTCCTCGCCAGCAGGGGGCTTGAGTTCTTTGGCCATGACCGCCCACATCTTGATCCGGCTGAGTTTTTGCCCCGCTGGCCGGTGGGGCGGAATCAACTCCACTTCGCAGGCGCGAATTTCCAACTCGGCGGTGCGCGCCGTGCGCACGCTGAGTTGGCGGTTGCCCTTGACCTTTTTACACTGCTCCTTTTTCCGGATTTCCAAGGTGGTCGTGCCTAACACCGGAGCGGCAGCAACGGCGGCCTTGATCTTGGTGTGCTGCTCCAGGTCCTGAGCTTGTGGGGTGATCCTTCGATCCTGATTAGAGCGCACAATCCAGTGCGCGCAAGGGTCGCCTCGGAGGAGGCGCTGCCAAAATTCTTCAAAGCACTCGTAAATGTCGCTTTCCCGATCCGAAAGGGTAATCACCAACTGCTCGGGACAGAGGGCGCGCAGCTCACAGGCTCGACGGGAAGCTTCCAGCCAGCGGTAACTTTCCTTCTCTTCGATGGCCTGTTGCTTGCGAAGATCGCTTTGCCCGTGCTCCTCGTCGGAACGTACCCACATATGAGAATGCCACAGTCCTAGAGGCACTCCTTCGCCCTGGAGCAGGTATTCGCAATGGGCCAAAACTCCCCGCCTGCTGAGGTCACTGAGAGGACCGAGTCCCTTGAGAGTCTTGTGCCCGGTGTAATCCAGTTCGGTGGTGTCCTGGATGTGCAACAGGATCCGGTTGCCTTTGAGGCGTTGCCGGACTTCATCCCGATGACTGGCCAAGATGGCCTCGGCTGTGACCGCTGCAGGCTCCCACAACCGATAACTGCCCATCGCTCCGGCCCAATCCTCGGCGGCTGCGCGTTGCGAAGCCCCAGGGGCTTGCCACATGCGCTCAGCCACTTTCTTTAAGCGCCTATTGCGGCGGACATCACCCAAATCCACCGTGTTGAATTCGGCATCGATCCAGCTACTCACAGATCGGGCCCTCCTGCGCACAAAGCTGAGTTTGGAAATCGGCCCTTAAAGGATAGACCCAGACTTGTTTGATGGGCAGCGGCGTTTGTTCGCCCACCGGATGGGCGCCTTTCTTGCCCCGCCCTTGGGTGCGCCCTAAATAGATCCAATTGGCCGCCTGGTAGCAGCGCCCCTGGAAACGGGCTTCAACGAAGGTCTCCAGAACAACAGGCCGCCAACCATAGCGTTGTTGAAAATCCTCAGGTAATCGGCGCAGGCATTCTCCCAAACAAGAGCCGGCCAAGTTGGGCACCCTCAGCCAGGGTAGAATTAAGAATCTCGCGTTATTTAGAACCAGATCCAACCTGCCGCGGCGCTGTTCTGAGTTCCAACCAATCCACTGGTCGCGGCAGGCCACCTTCCAAGCTGCGGCGCCAAAGCCCATCGCCCCCAACAGATGTTGTCCCCTTCCGTAAAGCAGATAACGCAGCTGAGCTCCTGGAAGGTTCTCGTGACCCAAATAGTGATAGTGTTCGATCAGACTGTTCCAGAGACGGGACTGGTCCGGCGCCGAAACGAGCTGGCAGACCAGCGGTCGCAAATCACTCAACGCGCAGTGAATCGGGTCAGAGTCGGCCAAGGGCTGATCGGGCTCATAGCGCCGTCCGTTGCCGTTGCCGTTGCGGGGCCGAGGCAGACTTATCAACCCCGCACGGTGGAGCTTGAGCAAGGCGACACGGCCGCTCATCAGAGCCAGGCTTCCACCGCGATTCACCCAGCCCAAGTGCTGACAAACCCGGCGCGCAATCTCGGTGCGATTGCAGCCCTGGGCCAACTCCAACTGCTCGCGGACGACATTCAGAACCTCGGGGCCAAAGGGCCGCCCGA
>JAYVXV010000014.1:0-2759 GCA_043784905.1 Holophagaceae bacterium
CATGTGTGCAAGATGGCCCATCCAAAATCAACAACGAAGCCTGAAGCCAGAGGCCTGATGCCTTCTGACCATGAGCACAAACGCAAAATCCGGGTTGAATTCGCAGGCCAGGGGAATTGAAACCGCGAATGAACGCGAAATGAAATCACGGGTCGCTGAATTTGCGATTCCTGAGTCTTCTGCGGGGTTCTGCGTTTTTCTGTGACCAGCTTTTTTTAGAACTGCGCTTTGAAAGTCTCAAAAGCCCCGCGCAATTCAGCCAATTCCACCCGCAACCCCTGAACTTCGGATTCCAGTTGGGCCAACGCCGAAGAAGGTCCCCTGCCCTTTTCTTCTTCCATCGCGGCGGCCAATGCCTCCACTTCCACGGGGCCCGCAAGCAGGTGGGCGAACCGGGATTCCTTGGTCCCTGGCAGGCGGGGTAGTTTCATGGCCAAAGGTTCGGGTTCGGCGTTCATGAGTACCTGCATGACCGCTTCGGTTTCCACCAAATCCGCGAAGGGATAAATGCGTTCCGTGCGGCTTCGCAGCTCGCCTAAGGTCTGGGGGCCACGCAACATCAACACGCAGAGCAGCGCCGTTTCCTGAAGCGACAGCCGACAAGTTTCTGTGAGCCGCTGCTCATATTTAACCGCACGGCCACCGGCCTGGCTCACCAGCCAGACCAGCCGACGTTGGCGCAATGACTCTACGCCGTCAGCCACAGTCGGCTCATCGAATGCCACCACCGGATTCCGGTTGGAACTCTGGTTGCAGGCGGCCACCAGCGAGTTCAGCGTCAGCGGATAGTAGTCCGGCGTCGTGTGCTGTTTCTCGACGAGGCAGCCCAGGATGCGGATCTCAACATCATTCAGTGGAATTTCAAGCATGGATTGGTTCTACCAGAAAGTGAGCGCAAGGGCTCGACGGCAGAGGCGATTTCGAGAAATCGGATTTCATACTCATTAAAAGAAATACGTGATATGGGTAAAAAATACCTTTAATTTCATATTTCTTGTTGACTGGGGTTGATAAAAGCATGAATCTCTGAAGAAGCAACCCAACCCCATGCACTACGCTTTCGGCATTGCCGCGCTGGTGCCCTTTGTCTGGAGAATTCATGAAGTTGTCCCACCCTCGCCCTTCCGTCAGGTTCCTCTGCGGCCTTTCGCTCCTGATCTGCGCCGGTGCCCTTCCCAACTCGCTCCATGCGGGCGGGCCCAAACCCAAAGATGTAAAGGGCACTCGAATCATTACGACCATCACCAACGCTGGCGAGACCTCTGCTCCGCAGGATCTGACGACCAGTATCATTTCGGCTTTGGTCCCCGATGGACTCGGTGGCTTCACGAACATCCCCGGCGCGGGGCTTGCCGATGGCACTTTCCTGATTCCTCAGGTACCCAAGGGCGCGTTCTGGTTCCGATTCGGCACCAGCTATGTGTGGACGAAAGAACATGATTTGGATCTGGATGTTTTCGCTTATGGCCGCGCCAACGCAGTCGCATCAACCCTTAGCACGCCGCTCACTTTCAACATCACCGGCCTTACGCCCTTTGCAGCCACCGATATCCTTCAGTGGTATTCCACGAACGTGAACAGCGTCTATGGGTACTTGGGGGATATTGACCCGACGAATATGCCCTTGCCGGGCGATACGGCCATGGCAGGCACCACTCAGGACTGGTTGGACACCGGGCTCTTGATGGTGGATACCGCCCAAGGCGATGAACCCTCTCTGTCCCAATTGAGTTCCGTCACCGTGGGTGCCGAAACCTACACTGCCCTTTCGGGCATCTTCAAGCCCACCAATCTGGTTCAGACCGACGGCCTCCCTACGACCCTGAATGGAGTCATGGCGCCCGTCCCCCAACATGAAAAAGTGAGTGTGAATTGGGACCGAACACCCTACGCCGCTTACCAAACCCAGGTAAATCCCTTGGCGACGCCTTCATTCCAGCGCTTCGTCGTTCACACACCACCTTGGGGGACCCAAAAGGGATTCATCGCGGCCACTGCGGATTTGTTGAACCTCTATCCCTCCAGTTTCGCCACAACGCCCCTGGATCTTGGCGAAGCGCACTATGGCAATCCCTTTCCCCACAAGTGGGGGCAAGTCTATTCCATCTCTCAGAATTACAGCGTCCGATACACAGCCCCCGGCGCCACCTTTGCCCGCCCCATTCAGGCATCTCTAAGCACCCAGTCGTTACGGGAGCCCAAAAAGCACAAGGCCATCGTTCAAGCCATAAGCCCGGTCACTGGTGCCACCCTTAACGGGTCAGATATGTTCGTGGCTCAAAGCGGAATCCCCGCTTCACCCACTTTGGCCTGGAGTGAACCCGCCCAAGGTGAGGCAGACGCCTACTCGGTGGCTGTACTCCATGTCTTCGCCCAGGGGACCAGAACCCGCTCGGTCACGGTGGCCACCCTGCTCACCGAAGCATCATCTCTCACCATCCCTCCGGGCATCCTACAGGCTGGCCAGAGCTATGTGTTCCGCATCCGTGCCATTGAAGCCGAACATGTGGATCCGTCCACCACGCCCTTCCGGCTCAACACCTTTCCATCCGCCACCGCAGATGTGCTGACGGCGATGATGACCGTCGCTCCCTAATCGAAATCAGGTTCACCCAAAAAAACCGCCAACCATAGTTGGCGGTTTTTTTGGGCGTGTTGATAGCTGAAGGAGGGCTCCCGCCTCCAAGAGCGCGAAGCGCGATTGGGAGCGCGCGGGAGCGTGCGTTAGGCGGGACGAGAACCCGAAGGGTCGAGTCCGC
>JAYVXV010000015.1:0-2757 GCA_043784905.1 Holophagaceae bacterium
CGGATTTCCCTTCCTTCAAACGCGAAGCAGTCCTAGAGTGTCATCCAATCAACATTCATCCGCCCTCGAGGTGCCCATGACACAGCGGCCCAGCAATACTTTCTCCGCAACGGTCTCCGCCATACGGCTACGGCCCCGTGCCGCTCTGCTCGGGCTCACGGCCTTCTTGCTCGTAGGCTGTAGTTCTAATCTGGATCTGAATACGGCCTCGCCCACGGCCAACGACCCCGCCACGACGACCAGCACCAACGCGCCTTTGTTCGATCCTTCAAATGGCGTGATCCCCTTGCCGAATCTGCTATTGACGGGGACCGTCTCGGATGTGGAGTTCAACACGACGACCCCCGCGCCGGGGCATATCGCCGTGAATCCAGGGGTGCCCCTGACGCCCGACAAGGCGCTTTCCTACATCAACATCCGGGAAGTGGGCCGCACCAACGCCGTTTCGGGCATCACCGCGCCGATCCTGATCCGCTTCGGCGCGCCGGTGGTCCGGGCCAGCGTCACGCCCGCCACCATCAAAGTCTTTCAGGTCATTCCCGATTCCAATGGGCTGACGGAAATCGGGCCGATCCGTTTCCAGGATGTCTCCGCGTTGTTCGCGCCCGAGTTTCTGGGGCTACCCGCTCTTACTGATAAAGGTGCTCCCACCGGTTATCTAGGCGTGGACTCCGAGGTTCAACTCAATCCCCGGGTCGCCTTGACGCCCGGGTCTCGATACCTCTACGTGGTGACCGATGGCGTCCAGGACGCGGCCACCAATCAGGCCGTCACGCAGGGCATCGTCTTCGGATTCCTGAAATATGTGAAAGGCGCGGACACCAATGCGAGCGCCACCTCGACCCCTGGAGTTTCCGGTTCCAATAGCACGGGTCTCGCGGATCTGAGCGATCCCACCAACCCGGCGCGGGTGTTGGGGCAAACCTCGGCCAACTCACTGCAACAGATTTACGGGAATGTCCAGCAAGGTGGGGCCACCGTCATTTCTGGATATGCCAAGACCATGGACGATCTGGTGGCGGGCGCGACCCCGGCCATCGGCGGCGCGAGTGAAACGCTCGTCCAGCGCCGCAACCACATCAAGCTAATTGGCCGCTTCATCACCACGGCCGCAGGCGCCATTGTGCCTGATCCCGCTTTCCCCAGTCCCCAGGCCCCCGCGCGAATGCCGCTGGAAACCTCCCTTTGGGCCTGGGCCAACAACGCCAACATCCCTTCGACGGCCGCTCCGTTCCAGGTGAACTTCAGCACTGCGGAATCCCGTGCATGGAATAACGGCATTGGTGCTTCGCCGACGGTTCTCCCAGGCGTGGCCGGTGTGAACGCCTATTTCCACAATGCCGGCGCGGACGCGGTGCCCCACGACCAAATTGGCGTGGTCGTTCTGGGAACCTTTGAGAGTGGCGATCTGAACATGGACCCCGCCGTTGTCGCGGGGCTTACAGGCAAACCCACCACGGGCGATCTCACGGCGCTCGACGCCGCCACGGGTCCGGGTCACCCCTACAATCCGGGCAATTCAACTCAGCCCGGTACGGGGGTGCTTCAGGCCTCCCGCAATCCCCTTAATGGTCAACTGCGCGGCTTCTATCACATCACTCGCAATGTGCCCTTCGTGTTTTTCGCACCCGCAGGTCCCGTCCCCCCAGGTGGTTTCCCTTTGCTGATTTTCCAACACGGCATCAGTGGCCAGAAGGAGCAGTCCGTCGCCATGGCCAACACCGCTTGCAGCGTGGGCTACGCGGTGATCGCCATTGATCAGCCTCTGCATGGCGCACTGGGAAATGGAAGGGCGAAGGAGGAATGGAGCTCCAATTTCATCAGCCTTCCATCCACCCTCAACACGCGCACGAACATTCAACAGGCAGGCTTCAACCTTTGGCGATTGGTGCGCGTGACGCAGCAGCCTGGTTTCGCGCCCGGAAGTTTGCAGAACGTGCTGGCCGCCGCGAGTTTCCCAATTTCCGCGTCCGGTGCCACACGCTACGTCAGCCTGAGCCTGGGCTCCATCGTGGGCAGTTATTTCTTGGCGGGGAATTCAGCACAGACCGGTGGCACCAACATTCAAGCTTTCTTGTCCGTGCCCGGCGGTCGGTTGGCCTACCTGTTGAGGGACAGCATTACCTTTGGCCCCATCATCAATGCTGGTCTATCTGCGGTCCCCCCCCCCGATACCATCGTCACAGGGTCACCGAAGTACAATCAGTTTCTTGCCTTGGTGCAGAGCGTCACGGATTCCACAGACCCGGCCTACATGACCTTCCCCATTCAAGCTGGGGCCCCTTCGCGGCTTTCGGGCCGCGTGGTGGTGCAGGAGGCTATCGGGGATACGGTGATCCCCAATAACGCGAACAACTATTTCACGAATAGCCTTGCGGGCCGAGGCATCCTTGGCTCGGCGACCCTCGATACAGCCCCTGGATTCACGCAGGTCCGCAACGCGGGGGCCGCTTCGCCGACGGTTCCATTCCTGTATGGGGTCGGTGGGCTTAAGGCTTCGGTCGCGCCTGGGACCATCAGTAGCACGGGACCCACCGAAGGCATCTTCCAGTTCGGCAGCCCTACCGCGCCCGCCAGCCATGGAATGTTGCTGACCACTGCCCTGGCTCAGCGCCAGATGGCCTTATGGCTCGCTTCAGGGAAAGTGGTGGATCCCGCGGATACCTCCAGCGGATTCCCCATCGCGCCGCCTTTGACACCAGAGCAATTGGCCGCAGTGCAGAAATTCGAGCCCGTCCACTTCCAAATTTTCTTTCC
>JAYVXV010000016.1:0-2741 GCA_043784905.1 Holophagaceae bacterium
GCGCCGCTCTATTTATCAAAAACCGATATCCAGAAAAACATCCCCAATTTTCAGGGCCTATTTCTAGATCAGCTGGCCAAAAATCCGAACCTCTCGGAGCTTCGTTACATTGACCTGCGCTGGGACGATGAGATCGCCGTCGGGGGTCCCAAAGATTCGGCCCCTCCCGCCCAGAAAGCCCTGCCGCCCAGCCAGTAAAAACTACGATTCAAAGGCGTGCATTTTTTTCCAAGCCGCCCCCCTCCTGAAAGGCCGGACTGCGGCTATGCTTGGGTAACACAAGGGACAATGATGGTGCAGCCTGCGGTACTTCTCGGACTCGATCTAGGTGCAAGCAAAGTCGTCTCAGTCATCGCGGTCCTGGATGAGAACGGTGCCCTTCAAATTACGGGAGCGGCCCAATCCAATGCCGAGGGTGGCATTCGCATGGGCGAGATCAATGACATGGAGCTCACCACCCGGGCCATCAATCGCGCGGTGGAAGAATCCATGCGTGCCGCAGGCCAGGCCAAGCTGGATGGCCTCCGCGTCTCCGTGGATGGCATCCAGTTCAAGGGTGAAAATCTCCGCGACTCCATCACCATTTCGAGCATGGACAAGATCATCACCGTGGCCGACCGCGACCGCGTATTAGAACAGGCCGCCAATGGCTGCAAGTTGGCGAAAGAGGAAACGGTCTTGCACCGCATTCCGCAAATGTTCCACATCAAGGGCCAGCGCGACATTCGCAACCCCGTGAACATGGTGGGCGAAACGCTCGAAGCCGAAGTCCGCATCATCGTCGCGCCGGGCTCCGTCCTGGGAAACATCAGCCGCGCCTTGCAGCTCTCGGGCCTTCAGGGCGCGGACCTGCTCTATTCGCCGTTGGCTTCCGCCGAAGCCGTTTTGTCCCGTGAAGACAGCGAGAACGGTGCGGTGGTCGTGGATATCGGCGATGAACTGACGCACATGGGGGTGTTTCTGCGCGGCGCGCTTTTCCATAGCGCTGTCATTCCTATCGGTGGGCGACATTTCACCCGGGATCTCGAAATCACCAAACACTTAGGTGGCATCAGCATCGCCGAACGCATCAAGCGCGTGTACGGCACAGCGCTACCCACGCAGGTTCCGCCCGAAGAACACATCGAGCTCGAAGACGAAGGTCGTCAAGTGCCGCGCCGCGAGCTGGCAGAAGTCCTTCACGCCCGGGCGGTGGAATTGCTGAACATGGTGCTCGCAGAGATCGGCCGCAGCGGTCTTATCCACGAAATCCACGGCGGCGTACACCTGGTGGGTGGCGGCGCGCTGCTGCCTCATCTGCCAATCCTCGCCCAGAACATTCTCGGCCGGCCGAGAGTTGTTTTGGGCCGCGTTCACGGACTGCAAGGCCTTCCGCAAGTACTTTCAAATCCGCTCTACACGAATGCGCTGGGCGCTGTGAAAACCCTCGCGAGGGATCTGCAAGATAACGGCCCCAAGCGCGGGGGCGATGGCTTGCGTGGATTCTTCAAAAAACTTTTTTGATGGAGAACGACATGGCTGAGGTTCCTTTTCTGCCCACCCCCGAACACCTGCCCGGCGCCAACATCAAAGTGGTGGGCATCGGTGGCGCGGGCTGCAATGCCATCAACCGAATGATTGCCAGCGGCGTCATGGGCGTCCAGTTCATCGCCATGAATACGGATCGGCAGAGCCTCGCCCAGAGCAAGGCCCACGTCCAGTTACCCCTGGGGCCCAGCAGCAGCCGCGGTGGCCTTGGCGCTGGCGGCAACCCCGAAAAAGGCGCCACCGCCGCGGACGAAAGCCGCGATGAAATCCTGGCGGCGTTGTCCGGCGCGGACATGGTGTTCATTACCGCCGGCATGGGGGGTGGCACGGGCACCGGCGCTGCGCCCCTGGTGGCGAGCTACGCCCGGGAACAGGGCGCGCTGACCGTCTCGGTGGTGCTCACGCCCTTCGCGTGGGAAGGCCCCCGCAAGGCCGAAAAAGCCATGCAGGGTTTAACCAATCTGCGCGGTGCGTCGGACACGGTCATCGTCGTGTCCAACGAAAAACTGTTGGCGGTCTGCGAGCGCGGCACCAAAATGCCCGACGCTTATCAGATGGTGGATGGCGTGCTGATCCAGGGCGTGCGCGGCATCGCGGATCTCATCCTGCGGCCCGGTCTCGTGAACCTCGATTTTGCGGACGTGGAATCGGTGCTCAAGGATGGCGGCGAAGCCTTCATTGGCACCGGCGTCGGGCGCGGCGAAGAAGCCGTCATGGACGCGCTGCAAAAGGCCCTCGCGAGCCCCTTGCTGGAGCGGGGCACGCAAGGCTACGCCACCAACGTCATTGTTTCGGTCATGGCCCATCCCGATCACGTGGGTTTCAATGAATTCAGTACCGCGATGAATTACCTGCATGATCGCTTTGAAGGTCGGGCCGAGATCAAGCCGGGCCAAGTCATGGCGCCGGAACTGGAGGATCGTGTGATCGTCACGGTGCTGGCATCAGGCTTCGAGCCCTCGGATGCCATGGCCACCAACCACTATTCGCGTTCCGCGCTGGACTCAGATGCGGCCCCTCACAACACCCCCAGTGGGCGCGTCTATGGCGAGGTTCCGCCCGATGCGATGCACTCGATGCACCCCCAGCCCTCCACGCCCACGCGGCTCATGCCCCAGGGCCCGACCCCCAGCGGCGAACTCGGCAACGCCGGTGACGACCTGCACGTCCCCGCCATCATCCGGCTCTCGCAGGGAAGGCTGCCGATTGAGTAG
>JAYVXV010000017.1:0-2739 GCA_043784905.1 Holophagaceae bacterium
GCCACCACGCGACCGGCGCCAACCGTGGAGGTAACGATAAATGAGCCCGTGTCGCCGCTCACTTGAGTGTGAAGAATTTCCTTCACGGAAGGGTTCAGCGCGGTGTCAGGACTCGCGTAGGAGTAGCTGTGGAAGTCCATCAGCGACAGGCCGCCGAAAGCGCCGTGCACGATGGCCTGGGTGGCGGCATCCGTCGAGGTGCTAAAAAGGTTGCTGGTGGTGTTGGCCAAAGCGTCACCAGGACCATGTCCCGCCACGAAGGTGAAGCCATAGGGGTTCGATCCGCCCACGTTCACCAAATCGTTGAAGACCGTGTAGGCATCCGTGCCGCCCGCGCCACTGTACCGCGCGGCGCCGATGTGATTGCAAACGATGAAGAGGCCCCCGCCATTTTGGACGTAAGTGAGGATGGCCTGCTTCTCCGCCGTGGAAAATTTCACGTAGGGTTCGGGAATGATGTAGACCTGATAGTTTGAAAGATCCTGGGGGTTGGTGGCATCGCCGTAAGTGACGCGGCCCGAGGGTGGCAAACTCTGCACCTTGTAGCCTGCCTTAAACAAATCGAAGCCCCAGGCGCTGATACCACCGTTCCAGCTGGTCTCGCTGGTGGGATTCGCCGGGGTGGGATCGGGCTCGCTGGCGGTGCAGATGACCCACTCAGCAGAGGTGCCCGCTTGCTCCTGGCGGGTGTGATCGAATAGCACTTTCTTCTGTGCTTGCGCGTGCAAGGACGCGGATAGAGAGAGGCCCAAAACAAGCATGGGCACAAGCGGGGATCGCAAGATTGATCTCACGGGAAACCTCCATAAGTCGAAAGGAAAGGGTGGGCTATTACATCGCTCCTTTCCGTAAATTGCGCGGAAAATCATCGCTCTTAACATCAATTAACATTCGTGACGTTCTCTTAACCGATTCGGAGTTCAGGACTCCCGGCACAATGGACAGATGCTCCTCTTCTCATGCCTATCCCTATTTCTCGCAGCGCAGCTTCCCGGGGCTAAACCCTCGGATGCAAAACCGCCCGTCACTTCGCCCAAACCTGCCGTGACTCCAAAGCCCGTGGCGCCCAAGTATCGCTACCTGGTAACGCCCGAAACCACTCAGCACCTCGACAGCGTGGGCCCCAAGGAAATCAAGCAGGTGTCGTGGGACTTAAAGAACACCAGCGACAAACCCATCGCGTTCCGTGTCCTGGATACCGCACCGGGTGTGTTGATGCGTGAGAATTCCTTCACAAAACCCTGGCAGCCCGGTGAGTCGCGGAAGATCGAAGCCACCTGCGATCCCAGCGGTTGGGTGGGATACCAACGACGCGCCATCAAGCTCGAAGCCGACGATCCCAAAGAACCTCGCTACAACCTAAGCTGGGATATGACGGTGCGCCCGGAGCTGACGGTGGATGCGGTCACCAAAGCCTTTGGCGACGTGGGCCCCCATGAGAGTCCGCTGGTGGCATTCACGTTCACACGGGAGAGCAGCGAGCCCGCAGAAATCCACCTCGCCAGTACGCTGCCGGACTATTTGGAATCGGAAATCGTGTCCACCGGCCCCAAAGCGGTCCTCAATCTCACGCTCCGCACCACCAAGCTGAAACCCGGCGTCCATGCAGGTCTCGAGCTGCTCAAGGTCACCACCAACGCGCCGAAACAACCCACCTTTGACCTAACCCTGAGCTGGAAACTCAAGTTCCCAATTATCACAACCCCCAGCCGCGTGGTGTGGGACGACCCACAAATTCGGGGTTTCAAATTGAGTATCAAATCGAGGAATGACAAGCCCTTTCATATCCTCGAAGCCCGCATCGAAGGCCCCAGTGATCCCCAGGGCAATGCCCTTTTTACGCATGGCCCCTTGTCCAAAGACGATGCCGCAGAACATGAGCTCAAGCTCATTTGCTTAGCCGACGAGGAATGCAAAGCCATGCTCTTTCTCACCTGCACAAATATGGACGAGCCGCTCCAAATCCCGCTGACTTGGCTGCCTCCGAAAGGCCAGCTCAAAGAAAAAAAGCCCTGGGATGACACCAAAAAAGTGGAGCCCGAGTCGGGTCATTAGGAATCAGGCGTCTACGGGCCACAGGCCCGCAAATTCAGGTGGCTCAGTGCTTGATCGCCAGGAGCACCGCCGTCAACACCACAAGGCCGGCGAAGGCTTGACGCAATCGTGAGCCTTTCATGCGCGTGGCGCCTTGGGCGCCGAGGTAGGCCCCAAACGCAAAGCCGAGGGCGACACCGCAAAGGATCAGCCAGGGCAGACCTTTCTGTGCCTGAATGTAAACCATCACGCCCGGCAGCCCGATGGGCGGCAGCATCACCGCCAAGCTGGCGACCTGCGCCTCCTGTTGCGAAAACCCCAGCCACCAGACCACCAGGGGAATGATGAGGATGCCGCCGCCAATACCCAATAATCCCGAGGCCACACCACCCGAAACTCCGATCGCGAGGCCGGGAATCCAGTAGTCGGAAATGGGGCGGTCCATGGCGCCCGGTCGAGCTGCGCCGCCATCCTTTTGCCCCATCATCCGCACCGCCACGAACACCAAAAAAACAACAAACCCATAGCGAAGCGGTCGCTCAGAAATATGGTTGGCGAGTTCGCTACCCGCGAAAACGCCGAATAAAAATCCCACCACGATCATGCCGATTAAGGGCCAAAAAATTCGTACGCCACTGCGCCGGTAATGCAGCACCGCAGGCAGTCCAATGGGCAGCAGCATCGCCGCCAGCGTCACCCCTTGAG
>JAYVXV010000018.1:0-8995 GCA_043784905.1 Holophagaceae bacterium
GCCAAGCGAAAGGGGATCAAGTACTGACGCACGGATATATCAAAAAATATCACCACGAAGGCACGAAGACACGAAGACACAAATGGTAATCCAAAATTATTTCGTGGCTTTCGTGTCCTTTGTGTCTTCGTGGTGAGCTTTATCTTTACAATTTTCCGCTCTCCGCCGGCACCGTGAAGTCCTCTCCCGGATTGATAAACTGGTCGTCCTCAATGCCATGCTGGCGGTCGTGAAGTTGCTTGTAACGGCCATCAAGGATGATCAACTCCCGGTGCGTTCCGCGCTCCACAATTTCGCCTTTCTCCACCACCAGAATTTGGTCGGCGCTCTCGATGGTGCTCAAACGATGAGCGATGACGAAAGTGGTTCGGCCCGCGCGGAGCTTGCGCAGACCGTCCCGGATCAAAGCCTCGCTTTCGCTATCCAGGGATGAAGTCGCTTCGTCGAGAATGAGGATGCGCGGGTTCGCAAGAATGGCTCGTGCGATGGCAACGCGTTGCCGCTGCCCACCGGAAAGTTTGACGCCGCGCTCACCCACGATGGTGTCGTAGCCCAGCTCGAATCGGTCCACAAACTCATTCACGTGAGCGATGCGACCAACGGCTTCGATTTCCTCTTTGGAAGCACCGGGTTTGGCAAAGCCGATGTTCTCGCCCACGGTGCCATCGAACAAGAAGTTGTCTTGCAGCACCACGCCGAGCTTGGCGCGATACTCCCGCAACCTTAGGGAATGAACATCCTTGCCGTCCACACGAACCTGACCTGTTTGTGGATGATTGAACGCCATGACCAGGGAGATGATGGTGCTTTTCCCCGAGCCACTGGAACCCACCAACGCCACGGTGGACCCGGCCGGAACGTCGAAGGAAATACCTCGCAGAACCGGCGCGTTGTCCTCGTATTCGAAATGCACATCGTGGAATCCCACGCGCCCTTCAACCTCGGGAAGCGCCGCCCGCGTTAGGTCCTCCTGATCTTCGGTGGGCATATCCAAAATTTCTCGGATGCGATCAAGGCCCGCGAAAGCCTCGCTCACCTGAGTGCCGATATTGGCAATCTGCACCACCGGTGCAGCCATGAGCCCCACGAAAAAGGTGTACATGATCAAATCGCCGAGGGTCATGGCGCCTGCGAAAATGGCGCGACCGCCCACGATCATGATGAGCACCCCGATGGCCCCGATGATGGCCGTCGAAAACGCGGTGATGGCGCTGGTGCCTGTGATGGTGCCCGCGATGTTGGTAAAGAGTTTTTCCGTGCCTTCGGAAAAAATGCGAGTTTCTCGGGCTTCGGCCACGTAGACCTTGAGGAGGCGGATCCCACCGATGGACTCCCCCAGACGCCCGGTGATGTCAGCGGTGATCTCGCTGCGCTGGCGAAACAAGGGCCGCAGCTTCTTGAAAGCCACCGCCATGGCGCCCCCGAAAGCAGCGAGGAAGATAAGCGTGGCTAAGGTCAGCTTCCAATTCAGCCAGAAAAGTACTCCCAAAGCGATGAGGGCCGTGAGGACACCGCCCACTAGCTGAATAAGCCCGGTGCCCACGAGATTGCGTATGCCTTCGGCGTCATTCATGACCCGCGAAATCACGATGCCGCTCTTAGTCGAATCGAAGTAGCGGATGGGCAGGCGCATGATGTGGTCCTGCACCCGCTGGCGCATGGTCATGATGGCCCGCTGCGCCGCAACGCTCACCACTTGAGAATTCGCGTAGCTCGTGATGGCTTGAACCAACGTGGCCAGGCCCGCCCCGAGGGCCAGGGGCATGAGCAGGCCGATGTTTTTTTTGCCGATGACTTCATCAATCAAGGACTTGGTGCTCAGCGGAAGCACCAGCCCAGAGAGTCGGCTGATGAGCATCAGGATCAGGCCGATGGCCAGCGATTTACGATGTTCATAGAGCAGCGCGCGGGCTTCACGCCACGCTCGTTTGGTATCTACTTTGGGTTTCTCTTTCTTGGATTCAACCACTTTGTACCAGACCTTTCGTTGGATCAAAAGTATTTCACGCCCGTATTCGCTCGGCTCAAGGTTTTCGGGAACCTTCGGAGGTCATCCCTTGTCCAATAGGGCAGGTACACTTTCCGGGTGATGAACCGGCCGGAATGGAATGAGGAGTCTGACGATGTGGAGCTGGTGGCCGCCTGCCGGTCGGGGGATGCGAGCGCCTTCGAGTGCCTGGTGCGGCGCCATCAGAAGGTCATGTTGAATCTGGCCTACCGCGTGGTCGGGAATTACGAGGAGGCCTGCGAGGTCACCCAAGATGCCTTCGTGGCCGCCTACAAGGGCTTGGCCTCGTTCCGTGGAGACGCACGCTTCTCCACCTGGCTCACCACCATCACCCTCAACCACGCCCGCAATGCGTTGACGAGGATCGCGGCCCGACGCCGTCACGAGGCCTATTCGCTGGATGCCAAGCACGGCACCGACGAGGAAAATTTTCACCAGGAACCACCTTCCACGGCTCCTTCGGCTTTGGAATTACTAGAGACTCAGGCGATCCGCCAGCGCATCGAAAAGTGCATTGCCGAGCTGCCGGTGGATTTCCGCGAGGTGCTAGTGCTGCGCGACATTCAGGATCATTCCTACGAGGAGATTGGCGGGTTGTTGAAAGTGCGGGAAGGCACCGTGAAATCCCGCCTTTTCAGGGCGCGAGAAGGTATCAAGGATTGTCTCAAACGCAATGAGGTGGCCTTATGACGAGCTGCCGGGAATTTCGCGAATTAATATCTGCTTCTCTCGATCAGCCCTTGCCGCCGGAAGCGGAGGCTCGGCTCACTGCGCACCTGTCGGACTGCCCGGAGTGCCAAGCGACCCTTAGGGATTTCCGACTCGTTCATCAACAAATCAAGAACCTCCAGTCCGTGGACCCGCCGCCTTGGTTGACCTCGAAAATCATGGCGCGGGTGCGGTCTGAAGCTGCGCCACGGCGCACCTTCTGGGAGCGTTTCCTCCGACCTCTCGTGGTCAAACCCCAATTCCAGGTGGCCACCATTCTGTTGCTGGCAGGAACGAGCTACTACCTGCTGAAGACGCATGGATCCATCGAGCCATCCGTGGCGCGATCCGCAAATCAATCCGCCGATCTCATGGCACCCCAAAAATCCATGGCCGCACCTCAAACCGAATCTCAAAAACAACAGGTCGAGGCCCTAGCCTCCAAACCTGCGGAGCTCCAGATTGAGCCCCAGAACGAGTCGAGGCGACGAAAGAAAGACGCCGATTTCGCCGCCCCGCCACCTTCCCTTTCATCGCCACCCTCCGCAAAAGCCGAGGCACAAGCATCCACAATCGTTGGCGTGGTGGCTGAGAATAGGACGAACGAGGTCTTAAAGCTGGATGCCCCGAAGCAGGAACCCTCAAAGGAATGGTCTCAGTTGCCTAGCGCAGCGCCCGCTCCGAAACCCGCAACGATGCCGACCCCTTTGCTCGACAAGGTTGAGCGTTCGGAAGCCCGTGGGTCTCTGGCCCGCAGCGACAAGAAATCCTCTCATCAGGTCGCAGGTGCGGACGCCCCGGCGGATGAAAAAAAATCGAAGGATGCTGAAGCCGATTCGCGGGACGCTCTATCGCAGGTCATTCCGCTGGTCATTCGGTGGAAACCCACGGAACCTCAGTCCGCCCGAGCATCCATCGCGAAGGAATTTTCAAGGCTGGGCGCCTCGGTCCTAGCCCAGCCAGAGGATGGCTCCAAGCGGGTCTTGACCGCCCGGCTCGACGCGCGTCGCCTGCCGGAACTATTGGCGCATCTGGCACGCAACGGCACAATCCGCGAAAAACCGGAGCCCTTAAAAGAAAGCTCCGGGCTCGTCACCGTCAGCATTCGCTGGTGATCGCAGCAGTCAAAGCCTCGGGAAAGAGTCCGTACTAATAACCTCCAACTTCTTGTTTTCCTGGTGTCTTCGTGCCTTCTCGGTATCGGAAAACCGATACGCGAGACAAAAAGAAACCTGGTGGTGAGTTTTATCTTTCTGAGCGCGAACTGGTATGAAACCCGAAGCCCAAGCAGCCTGGAGCGCTGACAACCGTAGAATCTGGCTCAAAGGCTGCGGGAACATTTTCATCAGCCTTCTTGTCTAACGTTTCAAGCCCGTTTGATAAGGAGGCGCCCATGAAAAACCACCTCGTCTTTTTGCTCGCTGCAGGCCTGAGCGCCTGCAATCCCCCGGCTATGGCCGAAAGCGCTGGCCGCGCCGTTCAGGTGGAAATCCAGACCGATGATGGCCGGACCCTGCCGCTCTACCCGGCCACCCACCGCGGGGCAAGCAGCCGCGTCTACGCCGAAGCGATTCAAGGGGACCGCTACCGCATCGTGATCCACAACACCCTGAATCGTCGCGTGGGACTCGTCATCGCGGTGGATGGACGCAACATCATTTCGGGAAAAAAATCCTGGCTGAAGAACGACGAGCGGATGTACATCCTGGAGCCTTACAGCACCCAGGAATACGCGGGATGGCGCACCACGCAGAACAGCATCAATCGCTTCTACTTCACTGATTCGGCGGATTCCTACGCGGCGGCCTTCAACGATGAATCGGCCATGGGCGTCATCGCCGTCGCCACCTACACCGAGGTCCGGCACTGGATCCCCCGGGAACCACCTCCTTATCAAATGGAATCACCGCGGTACGACCCCCGCGACGACTCCCGTGGTGGCTCATTCAACGACTCGCGCAAAGACTCACCGCGTTCCGAATCCAGAAAATCCGAATCCGATTCCATGTCCAGGCCATCAGCCGGAGCCATGGCCCCGATGCCTGAACAACAGAAATCCGAAGCGAGCGCAAAACGTAGTCAGGCCGGAACGGGTTATGGTCCCGAAGCCTATTCCCCTTCCTACACCGTGACCTTCGAGCCCGAATCCTCGCCCCAGGAAAAGACTTTCATCAAGTACGAATGGCGGGAAACCCTGTGTCGCCTGGGCGTCATCCCCCGCTATCGCCCTCAAGCCCCCCAAAATCGGATGTGGGATGGCGACTTCGCGCCTCCCCCGCCACGCAGGTACTGATCCGGGCTTCAGGCGTCAGGCTTCGGGCCTCGTTGTTGATGTTTGTACCAGTTCTGATGTCGTCAACAACGACGCCCGAGGCCTGAAGCCTGATCTCCGATATTCTTGGCTCTCACCCTGAAAGCCAATCATGAAATCCATGACCGCCTACGCCGAACTGGTACGCCCTTTGGAACAAGGGCAGCTGCGGCTCTCCGTGCGCAGCGTGAACAGCAAGGCCCTGGACTTAAATCTACGCATGCCTTCGGCGCTATTTCCGCTGGAAGCTGCTCTGCGCGCGGCGGTGCGGGAGTCCGCAGCCCGGGGAAAAGTGGATCTCAACATTGAAGTGCAGGACGAGCCCGGCCTGGAACCTCAGCTGAACCGCCCCCTGCTGCGTGCCATCGCAAAAACCTGGCAGGAGGACGCGGAATGGCTGAACCTTCCGCCCTTGAGCGCCGATGCCTTTTTCAGAATGCCGGGCGCCTGGTTGCCACCCGCATCGGATCTCGCCGAGCGCCTGGAGGCCCCGGTATTGCTCGCGCTAAAGGAGCTGCTCGGTCTTTGGAACCAGGGGCGCACCAAGGAAGCCGAACGCCTGCGCCCGGCCTTTGAGTTCAACTTGTCAGAGCTTCGGCGCCTTCGCGGCGTGCTGCAAGCCGAAGCCGAAACTCAAGCCGAAGAACTGCCGGAGCAATATCGTCAGCGTCTCGACCAGGTGCTGAAAGACGCAGGGCTCGCGGGCCAATTGCCCGCAGAGCGTCTCATTGCCGAATCGGGCGCGCTCGCGGAGCGGCAGGATGTGCGCGAAGAATTGGTGCGAATCGAAGCCCACCTGGATGATTTCGGAGAACGCCTATTGCAAGGCAAACTCGAAGGCAAAGCCGTGGATATCTGGTGCCAAGAAGTGCTGCGAGAGCTCAATACCTGCGGCAGCAAGTGCAAGCGCATCGCCATGACCCGCGCAGTGATGCAGGCCAAAGGCGTCCTTGATCAGATTCGCGAACAGGCCGCAAATCTGGAATAGCACCAGACCCGATGCTTATACGGATTAGCGTTCAAAGATCAAAGAAAACTCACCACAGAGGCACAGAGAACACAGAGTCGGACCGGGCTAAGTGCATACGAGTTGATCCTCACCAGCGCTCAACATCGCAAAATGCATTCGCACCCATTCAGCAGTTCTCGGTGTCCTCTGTGCCTCTGTGGTGAATCTATTATTTTGGACGCTAATCAGTATAGAGCCTAGAAAATAGGATCGCCGGGCTTGCGCTTCCAAGCTTCAGGGCGCTGTTTAGCCCCGTCTTGCTTGGGCTTGTTGGAGGCCTGCGCAGCGGCTTTGAGCGAATCCATCACGCTGGCGCTCAGAGAGCTGGCGGCGGCCTTCGTGGTGACCTGTTTTGCGGGGCCTTCCGGCACGACAATCTCAACCTCGGTCCTCGGAACCTCACTTTTTTCTTCCTGGTCCTTGAGACGCTTCTGATACCAAGCCATGCGTTTGGGATCAATGGCGCGGATCGGCTTGGCGACCCCACCCTTGCGCAACGCGACTTTGGGCTTCGTTTCTTTGCGGTCTTCGCGCAGTTCTGACTCGGGGTTGGAGGCTTCCTCCAGGATCTTTGCCAGGTCGGCCAGGCCGCCAAACGGACGCTTGCTCATGTAGATTTTTGTCTCCCACGGAGCCACGGGCCCCAACCCATCAGGGTAACTGGTACATGGACTTTGGCCAAGCCAAGAAACAATTGGCAGCGCGTGTTTCAGAGTGGGATGGTGCCGCTAGGGAGGCTAACGCAGCCTGGCGACGCCCGCCGCCCCATTTTGAAACACGCGCTAAGCCAAGCCGTCGCACAATAGGTTCATGCGGAAAGCCCTGGCCCTTCCTCCCATCCCCTTGCTCATTCCCCTGCTGATCATGGGCACAGCCTGTGATCGGAAGGCCCACGTGCCAGAAGCAAAGATCGCCCCCGCCTCCCAGCCAACGCCCAGCCAGCCCCCGCCTCCACCTGATCCCACGCACATTCCTGATCGGACCGGATGGAAGCCCTTGGGCGCGGTTCGGGCTAGTTTCGCGGGGCCTCATCGCGGCAGCTTTCAGCGGGTGCTACTCAACCCCACCGCCTCCGTCGCCTTAGATCATGACGCCTTCAAACCCTGGCCCGACGGTGCCCAGATCGTGAAGGAAGCCTTGAATAGGGATGGCAAGCGGTTAGGTTTTTTCTGGATGAGCAAGGAGCAAGGCCAGTGGGTATGGGCCACCGGGGACGCGAAAGGCCAGGTCCCGGTGCGTTTTCAAGGCGAAACCAGTGGCGCCTGCGCCGCCTGCCACATGGGCCGTGCCGCGCAGTTTGATGGCGCCTTCTCCCTCGTCTTTGCAGGCAAAGGCACTTTGAACATCCCCATTCAGGGTGGTTCATTAGGAGCCGTTACGAAATAACCAGTGCTTTTCTGGGTATTTTGTTACGGCGCCTTATGCCGGAGCGCCAACACAATGACAAAGTCAATTTTGACACAACGGCGCAACGCCATGAAATCCAATTTGGAGGCCCTGCGAGCGCGCTATGAGACCCCCGCCGCGCTGGCCCTGGACCCCATCACCGTACCGCGCAGGTTTACGGATGCCATGGACCGGGAAGTCGTGGCTTTCGTCGCGGCCCATCTGGCTTACGGTAAAGTCGCGCCCATGCTGCGAGCCATCGAAAAGCTACTGCTGCCATTGGGAGAACGGCCCGCCGAATGGCTTCGGGATCACACCGAAATCGTGATTCAAAAAAAACTCGGAGACGCCCTTCAAGGCTGGGTTTGGCGATTCCACACCGCAGGCGACATGATCGCCTGGCTGCTGGCCTGGAAGCGCTTGGATGCGGAAAGTGGTGCGGGTCTGGAAATCCATCTGCTGCCTGCCGCAGGTGAATCTGCCGACCAGGCGCTCTCACGTTTGATGCAGCGGCTGCGGGTGGAATTGCCCCAGTCTTACGGTCTTCGATTTAATTTGCCCGATCCCCTCGAAGGCGCTTCCTGCAAGCGCTGGCGTATGTTTCTGCGCTGGATGGTGCGAGATGGATGGCCTGATTTCGGTCTGTGGACACGCTACCCGAAACACCAACTCATCATCCCTGTGGACACCCACGTGGCCCGCATCGCCCGTTACATCGGCCTCACCCAGCGCACCACGTTGGATGGCCGCATGGCTCTTGAAATCACCGCCGCACTTCGAAAACAGGATCGCGAAGACCCCCTGAAATACGACTTCGCCATCTCCCATTTAGGCATTCTCGGCGACTGTCCTGGCGTTCGGAGCCTGCCGGGATGCAGCCCCTGTCCGCTGGTGAAAGTGTGCCGGGCCGGAAAGGTGTGAGGGGCGAGGGATGAGGTGGAATCCATACCTCACCCCTCATCCCTCGTACCTCACGGCCCCTTTGCGCCGTAGGCGCAAAGGGGCCGGGCTAACCACGGCACTCGGGGGAACGACTTAGGGCTGCTTCTTCCGATCTGACCCGGTTCATCGCACCCCGATGCATGGGGCCCGGCTTAAAAACAGGGTAACCCGGGATCTGCCTCGGCCCCAAAGCGACCCATGGGCCGCACCCAAATGCTTCGCAAATAAGGGCCTGCGAAGCCGTTGAATTTGTTCCCCATTCACCCCTTGACACCCCAACATCTTGGGGTGATTCTTTCTATCCGGCACAATCCCTTGAGGTTTTCCCCATCAGACCTGAAGCACCATCCCCGAGATTCTGGATGATGCGAGGGTCTAGGATTTTGTGTCTCTCGAACAACCGAAATTCTTTTCCGAGGGCCCCCCATGAAGATCACCCGCCACTTCACCAAGGCCGGTCAGGAGCCCCTCGCGGGCGTCACCTTTGTGCCCCGCGTCAGCCGCATCACCAAGCTGGACGGCACGGTGGTCTTCGAGGCCAAGGACGTGATGGTGCCCGATAGCTGGTCCCAGGTGGCGGTGGACATCCTGGCCCAGAAATATTTCCGCCGCAAAGGCATCAACGCCGCGA
>JAYVXV010000019.1:0-2730 GCA_043784905.1 Holophagaceae bacterium
CGGATTTCCCTTCCTTCAAACGCGAAGCAGTCCTAGAGTGTCATCCAATCAACATTCATCCGCCCTCGAGGTGCCCATGACACAGCGGCCCAGCAATACATCCTCCGCAACGGTCTCCGCCATGCGGCTACGACCCCGCGCCGTTCTTCTCGGACTCACGGCCCTCTTGCTTGTGGGCTGTAGTTCCAATCTGGATCTGAATACGGCCTCGCCCACGGCCAACGACCCCGCCACGACGACCAGCACCAACGCGCCTTTATTCGATCCCTCGAATGGCGTGATCCCCTTGCCGAATCTGCTATTGACGGGGACCGTCTCGGATGTGGAGTTCAACACGACGACCCCCGCGCCGGGGCACATTGCCGTGAATCCAGGCGTGCCCCTGACGCCCGACAAGGCACTTTCCTACATCAACATCCGGGAAGTGGGCCGCACCAACGCCGTTTCGGGCATCACCGCGCCGATCCTGATCCGCTTTGGCGCGCCGGTGGTCCGGGCCAGCGTGACGCCTGCCACCATCAAGGTCTTCCAGGTCATTCCCGATTCCAATGGGTTGACTGAAATCGGACCGATCCATTTCCAGGATGTTTCCGCGCTGTTTGCGCCCGAGTTTCTAGGTCTCGACGCTCCCGTGGGTAAAGGGGTGGACTCCGAGGTTCAACTCAATCCTCGGGTCGCCTTGACGCCCGGGTCTCGATACCTCTACGTGGTGACCGATGGCGTCCAGGACGCGGCCACCAATCAGGGCGTCACCCAGAGCATCGTTTTTGGATTTCTGAAATACGTGAAGGGCGCGGACGCCAATGCGAGCGCCACCTCGACTCCTGGCGTTTCCGGTTCCAATAGCACGGGTCTCGCGGATCTGAGCGATCCCACCAATCCAGCCAGGGTGTTGGGTCAGACCTCGGCGAACTCATTGCAACAGATCTATGGGAATGTCCAGCAAGGTGGAGCCACCGTTATTTCTGGATACGCCAAGACCATGGACGACCTGGTAGCCGGTGCGATTCCAGCCATCGGTGCTGCGGGTGAGACGCTTGTCCAACGTCGCAACCACATCAAGGTGATAGGCCGCTTCATCACCACGGCTGCGGGCGCCATCGTGCCCGATCCCGCGTTCCCGAGTCCCCAGGCCCCCGCGCGAATGCCGCTAGAAACGTCCCTTTGGGCCTGGGCCAACAACGCCAATATCCCCTCGACGGCCGCGCCGTTCCAGGTAAACTTCAGCACGGCAGAATCCCGTGCCTGGAACAATGGCATCGGCGCTTCGCCGACGGTTCTCCCAGGCGTGGCCGGTGTGAACGCCTATTTCCATAATGCCGGCGCGGACGCGGTGCCCCACGACAAAATTGGTGCGGTCGTCCTAGGAACCTACGAAAGTGGCGACCTAAACATGGATCCCGCCATCGTCGCAGGGCTAACAGGAAAACCCACCACGGGGGATCTCACGGCGCTCGATTCTGCCACAGGCCCCGGCCATGCCTACAATCCGGGTACTTCCACCCAGCCCGGCACGGGGGCTCTTCAGGCCTCCCGCAATCCTTTGAACGGCCAACTGCGTGGCTTCTATCACATCACCCGCAATGTGCCTTTCGTGTTCTTCGCGCCTGCGGGCCCCGTTCCGCCAGGTGGTTTTCCTTTGCTGATTTTCCAGCACGGCATCGGTGGCCAAAAGGAGCAGTCCGTCGCTATGGCCAACACCGCTTGCAGCGTGGGTTACGCGGTGATCGCTATTGATCAGCCTTTGCACGGCGCCCTGGGGAATGGAAGGCCAACCGCTGAATGGAGTTCCAATTTCATCAGCCTTCCTTCCACCCTCAACACACGTACCAATATTCAGCAGGCGGGCTTCAACCTGTGGCGTTTGGTGCGCGTGTCGCAGCAGCCTAGTTTCGTGCCCGGCAGTTTGCAGAACGTCCTTGCAGCTGCGACCTTCCCGATTGCTGCCGGAGGCGTTACCCGCTACGTCAGCTTGAGCCTCGGCTCTATTGTGGGTAGCTATTTCTTGGCGGGGAATTCCGCCCAGACCGGCGGCACCAACATTCAAGCGTTCCTGTCTGTCCCTGGCGGTCGGCTGGCCTACCTGCTGAGGGATAGCCCCACCTTTGGACCCGTCATTAATGGTGGCTTATCCGCGCCTCCCGCGAACATCGTTACGGGTTCTCCGACCTACAACCAGTTCCTTGCCCTGGTGCAGAGTGTTACGGATTCCGCAGACCCGGCCTACATGACCTTCCCCATTCAAGCTGGGGCCCCTTCGCGGCTTTCGGGCCGCGTGGTGGTGCAGGAGGCTATCGGCGATACGGTGATCCCCAATAACGCGAACAACTATTTCACGAATAGCCTTGCGGGCCGAGGCATTCTTGGCTCGGCGACCCTCGATACAGCCCCTGGATTCACGCAGGTCCGCAACGCGGGGGCCGCTTCGCCTACGGTTCCATTCCTGTATGGGGTCGGTGGGCTTAAGGCTTCGGTCGCGCCTGGGACCATCAGCAGTACGGGACCCACCGAAGGCATCTTCCAGTTCGGCAGCCCCACCGCGCCCGCCAGCCATGGAATGTTGCTGACCACCGCGCTGGCTCAGCGCCAGATGGCCTTATGGCTCGCTTCAGGGAAAGTGGTGGACCCCGCAGATACCTCCAGCGGATTCCCCATCGCGCCGCCTTTGACACCAGAGCAATTGGCCGCAGTGCAGAAATTCGAGCCCGTCCACTTCCAAATTTTCTTTCC
>JAYVXV010000020.1:0-8928 GCA_043784905.1 Holophagaceae bacterium
AAACTGGTGCTGGGCGTCGCGCTGATTCTGTTCGGCGTTGCCTTCACCCTGGACAATCTCAATCTGGTTCATGCGGGGAAATTGATCCGATTCTGGCCCGTGTTGCTCATCTTCTGGGGCTTTGCCAAGCTTTGGCAGGAAGGTCTAGAGCGAGGCGGTGGCTTAGTTTTGGTCGCCATCGGTACTTTTTTTCTGCTCGTGGAATTGGGTCAAGGAAATTTAGCCGAAGCCATTCTGCCCATGGGCCTGGTGGCCTTTGGAATCTGGATGGTCCTGCGCGCCCTTCGACATAAACGCGGCCCGACACAAGGCCTGGCGAACCCCGAACATTTCATTCAAGCCACGGCCATCTTCGGTGGCGCCAAACGCCGTGTCGTATCCCAGGCCTTTGAAGGTGGCGAGTTCACAGCCATTTTTGGCGGCTTCGAGGCCGACCTGCGCGGCGCCACACCGGCCGGAAATCAAGCCACGTTGGATGTCTTTGCTATGTTTGGCGGCGGGGAAATCAAGGTTCCAGAAAACTGGGTGGTCGTGAATCAGGCCACTGCGCTTTTCGGCGGCATTGATGACAAGACCCAGGATCACTTCGGCGGTGCGCCCAATTCCGATGCACCACGCTTGGTGGTCACGGGCCTGTTGTTATTCGGTGGTCTGGAAATTCGCTCCTGATGCATCCCATTCTCGCCTCTCGAACGCGCCTCCTGGCTTACCTGCTTTTGTGGGTACCGCTGGGAGGCTTGCTCGCCGGACTGGCCATCATGCTGGGTTGGGGTCACCTTGAAGCGGTGGCGCTGGCCGCGCCCATGGCCTTGCTCGGCGCGGGCATGTACCTATCGCCCTATTACGTCTGCCGAGTCGTGAGCCTGGAAAATCAGAGCCTCCGAAATCTGTTCATTATCTGGGGATTGGCCGCTATCACGGACGGTGGGCTTTGGAGTGGCACGGCCTGGCTGGTGGCGGGGGTCTTGGGACGTTGGGATGTACTGCGTGCTCTACCGCAACTCCTCAGGCCGGCGCTGCCGGTGGTCTGGTTTTTGGGTGTCCTTATCTACCTTGCGTCCGCCGCTTTCTACTACCTTTTGATCGCTTTGGAGCGCGCCCAAAAAGCCGAGGCGGAGCAGCTTCATCTTCGGATGCTGGCACAGGATGCGGAACTCAAAGCGCTTCGCGCGCAACTCAATCCCCATTTTCTTTTCAACAGTTTGAATTCCATCAGTGCGCTCACTTCTTTGGATTCAAAACGGGCTCGGGAGATGTGTCTGCTACTCTCCGAGTTCCTTCGGAAAAGCCTTGGCCTCGGGGAGCGTAAGCAGGTGGCGTTGCGCGAAGAACTAGACCTGGTGCGGGCCTACCTAGCCATCGAACAGATAAGGTTCGGCGATCGGTTAAAGGTGAATTGGGCTATCGCACCGGCTTCGGAAGATGCCTTGGTCCCGACTCTGATTCTGCAACCCTTGGCCGAAAATGCTATCAAGCACGGTATCTCCGCCCTACCCGAAGGGGGCGAATTAAGGCTCAGCGCAACGGTTCAAAATGCGGTTGTAACGGTCACCGTGGACAATCCTGCCGATGAAGGTGCAAGCCTGAAACCTGGCTTGGGCATGGGTTTGAGGCAAGTGCGTCAACGCCTTCTCGGGCGTTTTCCTGAACGTTCCCATTTCGAGGCCGCACTGAGCGAGGGCCGCCACCAAGTGGTTCTCACCTTCCCTTTGGAGACGGAATCATGAGCAAAGATACTTTCACGGCGCTCATCGTGGATGATGAAGAACTGGCTCGGGGCCTGGTTCGGGAACATCTGCAAGCCCATCCTGAAATCCAAATTATCGGCGAATGCGCCAACGGTTTCGAGGCCGTGAAGGCCACCACGGAACAAAGGCCTGACCTGATGTTCTTGGATATCCAGATGCCGAAACTGGATGGATTCGAAGTGCTAGAACTCATGGATCCACAACCCGCGACGATTTTCATCACCGCCTACGACCAGCACGCGCTCAAGGCCTTCGAGGCCCATGCGGTGGACTACCTTTTGAAACCCTTCAGTGAAGCGCGTTTTGAAGAGGCACTCGCCAAAGCAAAGGCCAAGAGTCTCGCTGGCCAGGTCACGGTGGCGCATCCCGCCGAACTGAGTGCTGCGGCTCGGGACAAGTGGCCACTAGAGCGGATCGTCGTGCGGGACGGATCCAAAGTGACCTTCATTTCCCTCGACAAATTGGATTACGTCCAAGCTCAAGACGACTACGTCGAGCTAAAGACCGAAGGCCGTGGCTACCTTAAACAGCAAACCCTTTCGAGCCTCGAAAACCAGTTGGACCCCAAACGCTTTCTGCGTATTCACCGCTCCTTCATCCTTCCCCTGGATCGCCTAGCCCGCCTGGAACAGGGGCACACGGATAGCTGGACCGCCGTCCTGCGGGACGGCACTAAACTACCCGTGAGCAAAAGTGGCTACGCGAAGTTGAAGGAATTGATCCAGTAGAGCAACAAAAAAAGCAGCCGCAGATTTCGCAGATGAACGCAGATGAAAAGTAAACGAGTGGTGATGAAGCGATCTGTTTTTCATCTGCGTAATCTGCGGCTGCTTTTATTTAGATGGCGTCGCTGAATTCTGTGGCACGGCGGCATCTCGAATCCGCTGGAGAATGGCTTGCGTCGTTGCACTCAAATCGCCCTGATCGGCGCGCCAAGCCGCGATTTGGGGATGCGATTTCAAATTGAGAGCAAGCTCCAGCAACTCGTCATTTCGCCCCTGTTGGAACAAGTCCTTGACCAAGGCGTCTATCGCGCTCGCGGGAAGGCCTGCCGCCCACAGGGTCAAGGGCTGCCAATGGGGAGTCCGCTCCACAACATCGGCAATGGAAGCTGGCTTCAGGGAAAGGGCATTCCAGAATAGCCAGGCTTGCCATGTATCCCTGTCTGTCGGAAACTCCGACAGACGAAACTCGCAGTGGGCACACATTTCTCTTGAGAATGGCGACCAAAGGCGTGGGTCTGGCTTCCACCCTTCACCAGCTGGAACGGGCGGGGCCTCTTTTAGGCGCCGCATTTGGCGGAGGAGATCATCTTCCAGCAAGGCATTGGGCATCCGGGTGATGAGTTCTTTAACCAGGCTCCTCAAGGCAGGGCGGTAGTGGGGAAAACCTTGAACCAGGGCCTCTAAGCGATGAATCCGGGAGGGAGCCTGCGCGGCAAGGATTTGGGCCATCGCCTCGGGCTTCGGATCTTCCAGGCGCCCGTGGCTGAGTTGCTCCTTGCCTTGCCAGACCTGATAGGACACGCCTTCCTCAGCGGGGCTAGGCCGGATCTCCCAGCGGAGTTCGTCCTGGGTCCAGAAGGCTAATGATGGATGTCGAGGCCAAGCTCGAATTTCTTTTTCGGGCCCCGAGAGGTACACCACGGAAGACACTGATTTCGTCGCAATGGATTTCGTGGGTTTGGCCTGCTTGATACCCTTTTCCGCCAGAGATTGGGTGAGTCGGGTCCGGCCTTCGGATTCAGGGAACTGGCGCACTGAAGTATTGAGATCTGGATCTTGTGGATTCCAGTTTTCCCCTGATTCCGCACGCAGAATTTCAATCCACGCTTTTGCTTCATCCTCGCGACCGAGTCCGCACAGAGCCATAAGTTTGTACCTGCCCCAACCCTGGACCCTATCCTCGGGGCCATCCAGCATTTGGTCCTGAGCCCACTCCAAATCGGGTTTGGGGTTCCGATTCCATCCCTCCCCTGACAATTCACGGAGTTGAACCCATGCCTTCCGGTGGACCAGCGGCTGTGCCCAAAGACTGGCCCAGGCCCAGGGGTCGGGGAGCAGTGGGTCGGTTGGAATGGCGAAGAGAGGTGTAAGGGAATCCTGCCCGGGCACAAGATCCACAAGCACCTTGTACGAGGCTCGGAGTCCCAAATTCGTGGGATCTTCCTTCAGGGCGGCGACCACATCGCGGAACATCGGGAATGCCATCTCTTCCAGAGGCCCTCCAGCGACGGCATCAGACTTCCGCCGAAGCAGGAATGACATTCCCATGGGGCCTCCGAAGAGACGCTGAGTGGCCGTCGTAGCGGCCCACTCTTCCGATTGGGACAAATTGTGGAGCGATTCAAGCAACTCTGGAACAGGCGTGAAGGTTCTGGATTCCGGGGCGGAAGCCGCGCCGTTCAACTGTCTCGCGGCGATGGCCTGGCTGCGGAGTTTAGAAGCCTGTAAGGCCACCGCGCCAAGGCCCATCGAGGCCCATCCTTCCCCGGAAGAAGGATGCTTTTGGAGGAATTCGGTGAGAACTGAGGGGCCTCCAGGCACGCCATGATCTCGCAGGTTCTGCCAGATCCGCGACCCGGAAGGCACATTGCCGCCACTGGCAATCGGATCGCTTTCCGTCGCGAGCATCACCCAGTCCGAGCCGGATGCGAGAGTCATGGATTTTGAGAAGGCTTCCCACTTCTCTTTCTCCAGTGGGCGGTATTCCAATCCTGGTTCTAAGTACCAGAGCCAGATCCAACCGAGGTCCTCGTTTAACACCTTCTGAAGGGCTTGGGGCTTGGTCTCTTGACCGTCAACAGACTGGTAAACCAGGGTCAGTCGCCCAATGTGATGTGGGGGCCTCAGAGCCGCTTGGGCGGCTCTCAAAGACCCGGAATGCCCTGCACAGACCAGGACGGCAGGTATCACCCATTTCACATTCATTCCATCCGTCCTTACCGAAACCGAGCCGTCTTGATATCCGCGATGGTCCCCGCCGCGAGCGCCTGCGCCCTGCAGAGCTGCGCTGCGGCTTGAGGCTTCTTGCCAGCCTTCCAGGAGGCTTGAGCTTGCTCAAAGAGCACACGGGCCAGCAGCGCCCGTTGGGCTTGCTTGACAGGCGGAGAGGGAGGCTGAGCTTTCACGCCCTTTTTCCCGGCACCCTCAAAAGCCTCCGCCATCTTTTCCGTCAAAGGCGGATCGTGCGCCTGGAGGCGAGCCCACATCGCGGGAAGCTCCTTCTTGAACTCCGGCACGAGCAGGCCGCGATACCCGTTGAAGGTTTGGCCACCCTTGCCCCATTGATGGTCCGCCAAATCCATCAGCGTCATGAGGCCCGCCCACCAATCGCCCCCCTTCAAGGGATGGACAGTGACGAGTACACGGGTGATGTCCCCCTTGGGAGGCCGATCCGACCAGGCCCGTGCATAGCGCTCGGTTGTGAGCAGAAGCAGCATGGCCGACGCGGCAGTGATGCGCGGCGGAGGTGTGGGCCGACTGAAAAACTCGACCGGAGTGATGGCTTCGGCGCCTGCTTCCCCAACATAGGTCTGGAGAATTTCAAAAAAACAACGCCATTTCAAGGAGGCCGCACCTGGGTAATGCGGACGGCCAGGAATTATCTGATTCGGACCCTCGGCAAGACCAGGGTGGGCAAATAAATAGCGATTAAGCTTCTTTGTTGCAGGTGTCAGGAAAGTCCGTAATGGCGCAAGATCCAACTCCGACTGTTCATCATAAGTAGCCCAGACAGAAGGATCTACAGCTTCATAGGCATTCCCAGGTCTGGCTTTTAGAGTGCCCCACCATTCGTCAATCGTCTTAAAATCGCAGGGATTCTGGATTGGATCGCCGGGATTTCGATGTTGAAACGCTGGTTGAGCCATGGCTCGGGGCGTGAACCCCGAGACCATGACTGTTAATCCACATAATTGCGCGATTTTCATGTAGCCTGAAATGATATTCTCCACTGATTATTCAGCAAGTACCACTCAATACTCACAGGCTGCGGAATTATTCTGGAAGCGATTCTAGCACACTTCAACAGACCCCTCGCAAGCGTCAAACAGCTCAACAGCACCCTTGTAGCAAACCCTATCATATTTTTTTGCTGCATGAAGGGGTGTCGTGGCCGAAGAAATGAGGGTGACAGCAAGGGCCATGAGTGCAAACTTCCCCAGTTTGATGATTCGGTTCATGAAGTGCTCCTTATTGGGCTGAGCTTCAAGAATCTCTCAAACTCTCGCTGTTGTCAATCAGTTTTCCCCCAGCCCCTTAACCCCGAAGTTGAATACGTCCGGTCGCGCATAGTGCCCGCTCACATCCAGGGTCATGCGCTCGCGCTCGATCGCCGTTAAATCCAGATCCGCAAAGATGAGCTTTTCCACCTCGAAGCAGGGTTCCACCACGTAGCTGCCATCGGGCGCGATCACCGCGCTGCCGCCCCGCAAGGCCAGAGCCTCCGGCGCGAGATTTGATGGCAGCTCCGCGGGCAAATCCTTGGCGGGCATGATGAGTCCCACCGCCAGTACGAAACAGCGGCCCTCCACCGCGTAGTGGCGGCTCGCCAGTTGGTGCAGATCGTGGACCGTGGGCCAAAGCGCCACATGGATATGCTCGCCGCTTTCATGCATGGCCTGGCGCGCCAGAGGCATCCAGTGCTCCCAGCAGATGAGGCCGCCCACTCTTCCGAAAGGCGTCTCCACGGCCTGAAGACCTCGGCCATCACCCGGTCCCCACACCATTCGTTCGGTGTAGGTGGGCACCAATTTTCGATGATGGTTGGCCAATCGGCCATCGGGCGTGAAGGTCAGCAGGTAGTTGTAGAGCGTTCCATTTCCAGGTCCTTGGTCCACGCGTTCGTTGATGCCGATGAGCACCGTGAGTTTAAGATCCCCCGCGGCCTGGGCCAGCCGCGCCACTTCGGGTCCATCCAAGGAAACGCTGTTCTGGCGCAGCCTCGCGAAGACTTCCTTGGTGGGCGCATGATCCCAAAGCGCGGCATTCGGGCAAACGTCCAACCAAGCCGGATAACCGGGCAGCCAGGTTTCTCCCATGGCCACCAGCCGCGCCCCTCCCGTTGCCGCGTCCTGCATCCGCGAGAGCGCTTTCTCCAGGCTCGCCGAAGCAGATAGACCGCCCTGGATTAAGCAAGGGCGACTCGAGGCATCCGATCCGTGGTCATGGCCTACCCTATCGCGCGCTTGGAGCGAATCGCATTCAAAAAGATGGAAGAAATCGCAGATTTCGCAGATGAACGCAGATGAAAAGTAAACGAGTGGTGACGAAGCGATCTGTTTTTCATCTGCGTCATCTGCGAAATCTGCGGCTGCTTTTTTTAGGCCGAGAACCTCACGAGGTTGGCCCCAGTCCCTGAATCTCTGCGGCACTCAATCGCTCGATGCCTGCGGAGGTGGTCACTTTCAAACGGCCATCTGCTTCCCAGCCCATCACCACGCCCTGCCCTTGCTCCCATTGAATCGGCGTGCCTGCCTCGGGCCATAGAAAGGCGGGCGAATGGTAGACATTCAGGTCTTTCCAGAAAGATAAAATGCGGCGCGCAAGCTCACCGGATTCTGGAATGGTCATCGTCATTTCCGCGAGACTCGCGGCGGGGAAAACCCGGCCGTCCAGTGCGGGCGCGCTACTGAGATTTATGCCGAGCCCCAGGATCAGCCGCTCCCCGGCTTTCTCCCCGATGATGCCGCCGAGCTTCACCAGGCGGCCTGCTTTGCGCGCTGCCAGATCGTTGGGCCACTTGAGCCCAAGCTCCACACCGCAACCGCTCAATGAGACGATGGCCGCGATGACGCCGAGCATGGCCTTTTGCAGCACGATGCCCGGACTCAGGTCGGGCTGCGGCATCGCTGCGGACATCCACAATCCCGCCCCCGGCGCACTGATCCATGTGTTGCCCTGGCGTCCCCGGCCTTGAGTCTGCGTATCGGCCACCACCGCACAAAACCCCAGCTCTGGATGACGACGCAGAAACGTTTGAGTGGAATCAATTTCTGCGAGATGGATGATCGTCGAGTTCATCAGGCTGGCCACGAATCTACCTGATTCCGGAGATTGCGATTGTTCTGGTCCCAGGTCGCTTTGACCTCAGGCCTCAGACTTCGTTGTTGTGGATCGCTTCGTATGCCGGGCATACGAGACGACCCATCCCAAATCAACAACGAAGCCTGACGCCCGAAGCCTGAAGCCTTTTGACCTTGAGCCCAATCGAAAAATCGGGGACGAAGCATCATCCGGCGTGCCGAGTCCGAGCCTGCTCATTTCGCTGCCAGATTAGGTGCAGACCTTCGAGGGTGAGATCTGGCTCCACCTGGCGGATAAACTTGCTGGACTGGGCGATGACTTTGGCAAGACCGCCGGTGGCCACGACGATGGCTTGGGGTTGTTCATCCAGCAGCCGCGCCAGAATGCCGTCCACCAGCCCCACATAGCCATAGAAGATGCCGGACTGCATGGCCTGCACGGTGTTGCGTCCCACCAGCCTTTCGGGCTCGGTGATCTCGATGCGCGGCAAGCGCGATGCCCGCTGGAACAGGGCTTCAGCGCTGATCTTCAGACCCGGCGCGATAAGGCCGCCTAGGTATTCTTTCTTGGCGTTCACCACATCAAAAGTAGTGGCCGTGCCGAAATCCACAACGATGAGCGGCGCGCCATATTTCTCGATGCCCGCTACGGCATTCACCAGGCGATCTGCCCCCAATTCGGCGGGATTTTCGATGAGCACTTTTAGGCCAGTCTTCACGCCCGGTTCGATCCAAAGTGGCTCCACGCCGAAGTAGGTACGCGCCCAACTTTCCAGCACAGGGTGCAAAGGCGGCACCACCGAGGACACCACCATGTGCTTGATCTGCGCCGTCTCCAGTCCTTGATGACGGAAGAGCGCCATGGTTGAAAGCCCGTATTCATCCACCGTGCGTTCACGACTGGTGGCCAATCTCCACGAGCACATAAGCGGCGCCATGGGCCCCTTCGAGAGATCGAAGACCCCCAGAACGATGTTGGTGTTTCCGACATCAACGGCGAGAAGCAGGCTCATGGGAACATTGTGCCAGCGTGGTGGTATCAGGCACGAGGTTTGAACCCGGATTTTGCGTTTGTGCTCATGGTCAGAAGGCATCAGGCCTCTGGCTTCAGGCTTCGTTGTTGATTTTGGATGGGCGATCTTGCACATATGTATG
>JAYVXV010000021.1:0-8927 GCA_043784905.1 Holophagaceae bacterium
CCACCAAGAGCGCCTTATAGTCGGAACCATCACGAGCAAGAATCAGAATGCTCGACCCCTGACCGACGTATAGAAAGCAAACTCGGAGAGCGACCTTCGGGTCGATGGGCCAAAGGACCTTTCTAGCAATGGTTTCAGAAGCCATTAGTAATCCCCCGCGATGAGCAGTTCGATGAACGAGGTGGGCGGCATTCTATGTAATCAACACGATCGCGCAATTGTAATATCCAGCCTATCGTAGCCCGATTAGATCGGCGCCGTGCCCCAAGTGTAATTTTTTTGGCGACTATTACCGTTCATTCTCCATCCGAAAGGTATCTCAAGCGATCCCGGGGTATTCATGGCACCCGTGGCCTGTTTCGGTTTGGGCACTGCCGGCAGTCCTGTTCCCGCGCCCGTCATCTTCAGCCCTTCTGCTTCGCCTCGCCCATAGGCGAGGCGCCTTCCAGGTCCTGGGGCCCCTGGCTTATTCCCGCAGGCACCAGAACCGTGCCAGGTAAAGCGCCTGGCACGGCTACGAGCCTTCGGCTTTCTGGTGGTGGCCAAAGGGCGCGGGAATAAGCCAAACCCCAAGAAAGCAGGTCCTCGACTAGGGAGCGGGGGACTCCGGCTTTTCGTGCCCCAAACCGAGGGCCACGGAGAAAACACCATGATTACCTACACCCCTACCCTCTTTGATGAACCCACGCTTCAGGAAGTGGATATCCCCAAATGCTTCTCGGTCGCCGATCTTGTGAACCGATATGGCGCCGAAGCCCTGAGCGATGCCCAGATCATTGAAGCTATGCTGACCCGTTCACCCTGCGGCCGCGCGGATGAAATCCTTTCACAAGCGGGCTGTTTTGGCCGCTTGACCTCGATGGGACCCGCTGAGCTAGCGGCTCTGGGCCTCACCAAAGCCGAGGTCGCAAGATTCGCCGTCCTTCAGGAATTATGCCGCCGCTCCGAGCGAAAGGTGACCGTTCCCCGCATCAACTCACCCAAAGCCGCAGGAACCTATCTCATCCCTAAAGCCCACGGCTGGACCGAGGAACGCTTCGGGATGGTAGCCCTGAATGCCAAAGGCGATCTCCTTGCAGACCGGATCATCGCCCAGGGATTAGCCTCATCCTGCCTGATCAGCCCCCGTGAGTTTTTCCGGGAGGCGCTGCGCTTTGGTGCATCCTCAGCCATAGCCTGGCATAACCACCCTTCCGGTGACCCCAGTCCATCACGAGAAGACATCGTTCTTACCAAGCGTCTCCGGGCTTCTGGCGAGAGTCTCGGTGTACCGCTCGCAGACCACATCGTGGTGGGTAATGATTCCTTCCACAGCTTCCGGGCCGCTGAGGGCTGGGACAGGCAGTAGACGCCGCGAGTCGTTTTACGCATCGCCTTGGTTAGGTCCCTTGCGGGCTAGGTTGGTCGCAAGGGACCACCGCCAGGTGGCCACCTAGAGCGTCACGACAGGCCGAGCACGGCCCCCTGCCCTACGCGGCCATGCCAGTTAGCTGCCATCGTTAGAGGGCAAATAATAATCAGGGCATGGAGTATTAATGAATCACAACGGCAACGACATCGAATCCCGGCTCTGGGATGCGGCCGATGAGCTGCGGGCCAACTCCAAGCTGAAGTCATCGGAATACTCTGTGCCGGTGCTGGGGCTGGTCTTCCTGTGCTTTGCCGACCACAAGTTCCAGGCGGCAGCGAAGGAACTGGCGGGCGCGGGCGGCGGGCGGCGCAAGGTCGGACCGGCGGACTATCAGGCCCGGGGCGTGCTCTACCTGCCCGAAGCGGCGCGTTTCTCGGCACTGATTCAACTACCAGAGGGGGCCAACATCGGCGCGGCCATCAACGACGCCATGCGCTCCATTGAGGCGGAGAATCCCGACCTCAAGGATGTGCTGCCCAAGACCTACAACCGCTTTGAGAATGCCCTGCTCAAGGAGCTGCTCAAGACCATGAACTCGATCCCCATGGACATTGAGGGGGACGCCTTCGGCAAGATTTACGAATACTTCCTCGGCCACTTCGCCATGAGCGAAGGCCAGAAGGGCGGCGAGTTCTTCACGCCCACCGCCATTGTCCAGCTTCTTGTGAGCATCATTCAGCCCTTCCGGGGGCGCATTTTTGATATTGCCTCCGGCTCCTGCGGCATGTTTGTGCAGAGCGCCCGCTTCGTCGAGGAACACAAAAAGAACCCCGGCGCTGAGCTGAGCATCTACGGCCAGGAGAAGGTGCTAGAAACGTTGCGCCTCGGCAAGATGAACCTCGCCGTGCACGGCCTGGCCGGCGACATTCGCGAGGGCAACGCCTATTACGAAGATCTGCATCACTCCACCGGCAGGTTCGATTTCGTGATGGCCAACCCGCCCTTCAATGTGGACCGCGTGGACAAGGATCGGCTCAAGGACGACCTACGCTTCCCCTTTGGCTTGCCGCGCACCGACAACGCTAATTATCTTTGGATCCAGCTCTTCTACAGCGCCCTGAATGACACGGGCCGGGCCGGGTTCGTCATGGCCAATTCCGCCGCCGACGCCCGTGGCTCGGAGCTGGACATCCGCAGGCAGCTCATTGAGGCCCGCGCCGTGGATGTGATGGTGGCGGTCGGCTCCAACTTCTTCTACACCGTCACCCTGCCCTGCACCCTCTGGTTCTTCGACAAGGGCAAGCGCAAGACCGCCCGCGCCGATCAGGTGCTGTTCATTGACGCCCGCCACCTCTACCGCCAGATTGACCGCGCTCACCGTGACTGGTCCCCGGCGCAGATCGAGTTTCTGGCCAACATCGCCCGGCTATACCGCGGCGAGCCGCCCGAAAACCTGCACGACAGCGCCGCCCTGCTGGCCGAGCATTTCGGCAAGAAACCCAAATACGCCGACGTGGCCGGGCTGTGCAAGGTGGCGACGCTGGCAGAGATTGAGGCCCAGGGCTGGAGCCTCAATCCTGGGCGTTATGTGGGCGTGGCCGCCCGTACCGAGGAGGACTTCGACTTCAAAGAGCGGCTGGAAGAGCAGAACGAGGAGCTGGAAATCCTCAACACCGAGGCGCGGGAACTGGAAGAGCGGATCGCCGAGAATGTGGTGAAGCTGCTGGAGGGAGAGTGATGGCAGCCAAGTTCAAATGGCCAACGAAACGACTTGGCGAGATCGCAGAATTCCGCAACGGGGTGAACTACAACAAGAGCAGCTTCGGCTTAGGAGTGAAGGTTGTTGGTGTGTCTAATTTTCAGGACTTCACAAGGCCTAGGTATGCCGAGCTTGAACAGATTAACCCTGAGGGTATTGTTACGGGCCGCAACATTCTTCGCGATGGCGACATTGTTTTTGTCCGGTCGAACGGCAACCGCGAACTCATTGGCCGAAGCCTCTTTATTGAGAAACCACCAGAGGAAGTCACTCATTCCGCGTTTACGATTCGTTTACGGTTTACTTCTGGGAACGTTATCCCGAAGTTCTTTGCCTACTGCTTCAGAACACCAACAATTCGACAGGCTCTGAGTGCTTATGGTGGTGGCACTAATATATCGAATCTCAATCAGGACATTCTCAATGCATTAGAAGTTCCATCCCCTTCCCTCCCCACCCAGCGAAAAATCACCACGATTCTCTCGGCCTACGACGACCTGATCGAGAACAATCTGCGGCGGATCAAGATTCTGGAGGAGATGGCACAGAACCTCTACCGCGAGTGGTTCGTCAAGTTCCGTTTCCCCGGCCACCTGAACGCCCGCTTCACCGATTCTCCCCTCGGCAGGATTCCGGAGGGGTGGGCGGTAGCGAAGATTAAGGATGTGGCTGACGTGAATGCGAGAAGCATTAGAAAAGAGGGCCCTCAGGCGCAAATTGTCTACATCGATATCGCGTCTGTTTCTCCCGGCAGCGTCGACAAGATGGAAACAATGGCTTTCTCTGATGCGCCCAGCAGAGCAAGGAGGATCACAAGGCACGGAGATATCATCTGGTCATCCGTACGCCCAAACCGCCGTTCATTCAGCTTAATCATCGATCCACCGGCTAATTTGATTGTTTCAACAGGGTTCGCGGTCATCTCCGCCAAGAAAGTGCCATTTACCTACCTGTATCAGACAGTCACTGTGGACGATTTCGTTGTTTACTTGGTCAATCATGCCAAGGGCTCGGCTTACCCAGCCGTCAATGCTGATGATTTTGAAAACGCTGACATTTTGGTTCCTGATAAACACTTGCTCAGTAGCTTTGATGATGTGGTTTTACCCATAGCCATTTTCACTCATCGGCTTAAAGCAAAAAACACCTCCCTTCGCCTCACCCGCGATCTGCTGCTGCCTCGACTGATCTCCGGCGAGGTGAATGTGTCAGAACTGGACATCGTGGTTCCCGAGGAGGTCGGCGCATGAAACTCGAAGAGCTGCTGACTCGTCCAGAGGGGAAAACCCTTGAATTCAAGCGAGACCTGTCGTCACCGAAGAACATCCTGAAGACGTTGACGGCGTTTGCCAACACGGCGGGCGGGATTTTGCTGATCGGGATTGAGGACGGCAGCAAGGCCGTGCTGGGGGTGGAGCACCCATTGGACGAGGAAGAGCGGCTTTGCAGCCTGATCGCCGATTCGATTGAGCCGCGCCTGGCGCCAAGCGTGGAGCTGGTCAACTGGAAGGGTCGTACCTTGCTGGCGGTAGAGGTTTATCCCAGTGCTTTGCGCCCCCATTGGCTGAAATCTCAAGGTATCGAAAACGGCGTCCTGGTGCGGGTGGGCTCCACCAACCGCCAAGCAGACAGGCCCTTGACGGCGGAAATGCGCCGTTCAGCCCTGAACCTGTCCTACGACGAGGAGCCGATGCCGGACCTCAACCCGGAAGCGCTGGACTTCCGGGTTGCTTCCGGGTTGTTCACCGGAGTGCGGGGATGGAACGAAAACGTGGCGGAAACCTTGAACTTGGTCATCCGCCACCAGGGGCGGTTGGTGCCGACGGTTGGAGGCATTCTGCTCTTTGGTTCCGTTCGGGATCGCTGTTTCCCAGATGCCTGGATTCAATGCGGCCGCTTTGGTGGAACGGATAAAGCCCGCATTCTGGATCAAGGTGAAATCAGAAACCATCTTCCTCTGGCCCTGAATGAAGCTTTTGAATTTGTTAAGAAACATGCGTCCCGCGCTGGTGTGTTTGGCGAACTGTATAGGAAGGATGTATGGAACGTTCCACTCGAAGCCGTGCGTGAAGCGCTGACGAATGCCGTCGTCCATGCGGATTATTCGCAGACAGGCGCACCGATCCGGATTGCGATCTTCGATGACAGGATTGAGATTGAAAACCCCGGATTGCTGGCGGGAGGGCTGACAATCGGCGATGTCCGCGACGGTGTATCAAAACTACGCAACCGGGTGATCGGCAGGGTCTTCAAGGATCTAAACCTGATCGAACAATGGGGCAGCGGTTTTCAGCGGATGGCGGCTTCGTGCCGTGAAATGAATTTACCTGAGCCTACGCTTGAAGAATTGGCGTTCCGTTTTCGGGTCACCTTCAGTTTGAATCAGGTTGCAGCCCAACCCCAGGGAGATGACACGGATCGGAAAATCATGGGGTTGATTCGAGCCTGTGAAGCCGACGGCGGCGCATCCACCCAATATCTGAGCCAGGCCGTGGGGATCACTTCCCGTGCCATGCGTGATCGCCTTGCACGCATGACCAAGGCTGGGCAAATCGTCGCTGTCGGGAAGAGCGCTTATGATCCCCAGAAACGGTATCTGCCCGCTAAGGTAATCAAAGCATGACCCCCACCGGCTATAGCGAGGACGCCCTGGTTGAGCAACCGGCCATTGCCTTGCTGGCGAAGTTGGGTTGGGAGACGGTCAACGCTTATGGCGAGTTCGATCACGGCGCGAGCACGTTGGGCCGTGAGACCCGGGCTGAGGTGATCCTCACCGCCCGCCTACGCCCTGCCCTGCACCGGCTCAACCCGGACGCGCCGCCCGAAGCCATCAATCAGACCATTGAGGAACTGACCCGCGATCGCTCACGCATGAGCGCGGCCGCAGCGAACCGCGAAATCTATCTCCTGCTCAAGAACGGCGTGCGCGTCCCTATATCCGATCCCGGGGGCGACGGCGAGACGGTGGAAGTGGTTCGGGTGGTGGATTGGAACGTCCCGGCCAACAACGATTTTCTGCTCTGCTCGCAGTTCTGGGTCACAGGCGAGATGCACACCCGCCGGGCCGACCTGATGGGCTTTGTCAACGGTCTGCCCCTGCTGTTCATCGAACTCAAGGCCGCCCATCGCCGCCTGGAGACTGCCTTCACGGGCAACCTGCGCGACTACAAGGACACCGTGCCGCAGCTCTTTTGGCCCAATGCCCTGATCGTTCTTTCCAACGGCAGCCAGAGCCGCGTGGGCAGCGTCACCGCTGGGTGGGAGCATTTCGCCGAGTGGAAGAAGGTGGGCAGCGAGGACGAGACGGGCCGGGTATCGCTGGAGACGATGCTGCGCGGCGTCTGTGACCCGGCACGACTGCTCGATCTGGTGGAGAACTTCACCTTGTTCCAGGAAGTCCCAGGCGGGCTGATCAAGCTGACCGCCAAGAACCACCAATACCTGGGTGTCAACAATGCGCTGGAGGCCTTGGCGGACATCCGGCAGCGTGAGGGCAAGCTGGGCGTCTTCTGGCACACGCAGGGCAGCGGCAAGAGCGTGGCGATGATGTTCTTTGCCCAGAAGGTGCTGCGCAAGATTCCGGGCAACTGGACCTTCGTGATCGTCACTGACCGGCAGGAGCTGGACGGGCAGATTTACACGCACTTCTCGTCGGCAGGGATAGTGACCGAGAACCGCGCCCAGGCGGGAAGTAGCAAGCACTTGAGGCAGTTGCTCACCGAGGATCACCGCTATGTCTTCACCCTGATCCACAAGTTCCGCACCGAGAAAGGCGAGGCGCATCCAGTGCTTTCGGAGCGGCGCGACATCGTTGTCATCACCGACGAGGCGCACCGCAGCCAGTACGACACGCTGGCGTTGAACATGCGCACGGCCCTGCCCTACGCCGCATTTCTGGCCTTCACCGGCACGCCGTTGATCGTGGGTGAGGAGAAGACCCGGCAGGTTTTCGGAGAGTACATCAGTGTCTATGACTTCAAGCAGTCGGTGGCCGATGGCGCGACGGTGCCGCTCTACTACGAGAACCGCATTCCCGAACTCCAATTGGTCAACGCCAACCTCAACCAGGACATGGAGCGCCTGCTGGAAGAAGCGGAGCTGGACGAGGCACAGGAGAAAAAGCTTGAGCGGGAGTTCGCCCGCGAGTACCACCTAATCACCCGTGACGAGCGGCTGGAGGCAGTGGCGAAAGACCTGGTGACGCATTTCACGGGCCGGGGCTTTCAGGGCAAGGCCATGATGATCTGCATCGACAAGGCCACGGCCATCCGCATGTACGACAAGGTGAAAAAGCACTGGGGCGCGAAGATTGCGGCCTTGCAGGTGGAACTAGCCGGGGCGGAAGACGACACCCAACGGGAGATTAAAGAGCGGATCGTCCGCATGAAAGAAACCGATATGGCGGTGGTCGTCTCCCAGGGGCAGAACGAAATTGCCGAGATGAGCGAGAAGGGGCTGGATATCCGCCCGCACCGCAAGCGCATGGTCGAAGAGGATCTGGAGACGAGGTTCAAAAAAGCGGACGATCCCTTCCAGCTGGTGTTTGTCTGCGCCATGTGGATGACCGGCTTTGACGTGCCGAGCTGTTCGACCCTCTACCTCGACAAGCCCATGCGCAACCACACGCTGATGCAGACCATCGCGCGGGCCAACCGGGTCTATCCCGGCAAAGTCAGCGGCCTGATCGTGGACTATGCCGGGGTGTTCCGCAATCTGGAGCAGGCGCTGGCCATCTATGGCGCAGGCGGTGGCGGCGACAAGCCAGTGGAGGACAAGGCCGCGCTGCTGGCAGCATTGCGGCAGGCTTTAACGGAAACCCGTGGCTTGTGTCAGGAGCAAGGGGTGAATCTGGCGGCGATCCAGGCCGCCGAGGGATTTGCTCGCATTGGCCTGCTCGATGATGCCGTTGAAGGCCTGGTGGCCTCCGAAGACATCAAGCGCCGTTATCTCGATCTGGCCAACACGCTGCAGCGCCTCTACAAGGCCGTGCTGCCTGATCCGGCTGCGCGGGAGTTTGCCGCCGAGTTAGCACCCGTGCAGGTCATTGCCGATAAGATCCGCGCGCTGATACCGCCCGCGGACATCTCCCTGGTCATGCAGCAAGTGGAAGGATTGCTGGACCGCTCCATTGCCACGGAGGGGTACATCATCCGTGAGGCCAGCATTCCTTATGGCGACGATCGTTGGATTGACCTAAGCCAAATTGACTTCGAGAAGCTCGCCGAGAAGTTCAAGACGGGCCACAAGCGCTCCATGAACGAGAAGCTCAAGGGGACGGTGGCGCAGAAGCTCGTGGCCATGGTGCGGCTCAACCGCACGCGCATGGATTTCCTGGAAAAATTCCAGAAGATGATCGACGCCTACAATGCGGGCAGCCTTAACGCTGAGGAATTCTTCCAGCAATTGGTGGCCTTCGCCCAGAGCCTGAATGAAGAAGAGCAGCGCGGTGTGGGCGAACAATTGAACGAAGAAGAGCTGGCGCTGTTTGACCTCCTGACCAAACCGCAAATTGAAATGAGCGCCGCGGACCGGGACAAGGTGAAGACCACGGCCCGGGATTTACTGGCCACGCTCAAGGCAGGGAAACTGGTGCTCGATTGGCGCAAGCGCCAGCAGGCCCGCGCTGAGGTACGGGTGACCATTGAGAAGCTGCTGGACCAAGGCTTGCCAAGAGCCTACACGCCGGAACTGTTCGAGCAGAAAACAACGGCCGTGTTCCAGCATGTTTACGACGCCTACTATGGTGCGGGACGCAGCGTGTACGCGGCATGAAGGGGCCATTCAATCTTTTGAATATAGGGTCACAGCACCAAACGA
>JAYVXV010000022.1:0-2701 GCA_043784905.1 Holophagaceae bacterium
GCAAGGGCCCAGGCCAGGGTGGAGCATCCAAATGTGGCGAAAGTTTTTGCAGTGGGTGAAGCGGAAGGCCTGCCTTTCATCTCCATGCAGTACGTGAACGGAACCACGTTGAAAGTGGCTTCAAGCCATCTTCGGCTGGAGGAAAAAGTAAGTGTGATGGTCCAGATTTGCGAAGGGGTTCATGCGGCCCATCGCCTGGGAATCATTCATCGGGATTTGAAACCGGGCAACGTGATGATCGAGAAAACCAGTGACGGGATTTGGTACCCCGTGGTGCTGGATTTCGGACTGGCCTGGATGGCTGAAAATGTTGCGCTCACGCAGGTTGGACAGACGGTGGGAACGCCGCAATACATGAGCCCCGAGCAGGCCCGGGGTTTGGCCCTGGACCGCCGATCCGATGTGTACGCACTCGGAGTGACGTTTTTTGAATTCCTCTGCGGAAGGCCGCCCTTCGAGGGGGATCAACCTCTGGATATTCTTCGGAAAGCCACCGAAACGGAGCCGCCGAGTCTTCGTAGCATCGTCCCAGATCTGCCAAAAGATTTAGAGACCATCGTCCTAAAGGCCATGGAGAAATCTCCTGCCCACCGCTACGATTCGGCCCGTGCCATGGGGGAGGATTTCAAGGCCTATCTCGATGGCGAACCTATTGCCGCACGGCCTTCATCCAAGCCAGACCGATGGATGAAATGGGTGCGGCGGAATCGGGTGATTTCGGCGGTGGTGGCGGCGTCCTCTCTTTTGCTTTTGGTGGTGATTGCATTCAGCGCCACAGCCGTGCTTCGAAGCAAGGCTCAGGCCCGGTCCGCCCAACGTTTTTCCAGTGAATCCCAGCGACTGGAAACCCTTCTGGCCAAGGTCTATGCACTGCCCACGCATAGCGTACAAGCCTCGGAGGATGAGGTCAGGCGCGAGCTCGCAAGGCTGGAACAAGAAGTTTCCGGCCTGGGCTTTGAAGCCGAGGGGCCTGGGCGTCTTGCTTTGGGCCGAACCCATTTGACCCTCGGAGATTTAGATGAGGCCCATACCGAATTGAATCGAGCCTGGGGAATTGGCTATCGGACTCCAGACGTGGCAGAAGCATTGGGCCGCGCCAAGGCGGGTCTCTACCGCGCGGCATTGGCAGGGGTATCGGGCTCCGACCTATTAGAGCGACGCAAGGAATTGGACACTAAGCTTCGTCTGCCCGCCTTGGACCTGTTGCGACAGGCGAAAGGAGCAACCACGGGTGCGCCGGATTTGACGGCCGCAGAGCTCGCGCTCACCGAGGGCCGTTATCAAGAAGCTCTCGATTTCTCACGAAAGGCGCGGGATTCCCAGCCCTGGCTATACCAAGCCTTTCTGCTAGACGCAGAGGTCCGCTTTGCTCAAGCGGTGGAGCCTTCCGCCTCAAGAGATTTCGCCAGCACCCGACGACTTCTGGATGCGGCGGGAGATGATATTTCCAAAGCGAGGGAAGTGGGTCGCAGCGCACCGGCGGTATTTGAAATGGAGGCGCTTCGCCGTGCGGATGTGATTCGACTAAGGGTAGCCACCGCCACGGCCCACGCAGAAGATCTGGTTTGGGCAGAAGCTGCCGCCAGAGAAGCATTGGACATCCGACCCCACAGTTGGAAAGCCTACGGCAGCATCGCCGCCATGTGCCTTTTCTGGGCCAACCAAACCGAGGATTGGAATCAGGACCCTAGGGCCGTCATTGCCCAGGGCATTCACGCGGCGGACCAAGCCCTCGCGCGGCGGCCGGGCTCCAACGATCTGCTCAGTACGCTTGCCTATCTCTGGTGGCGTCAGGCTGAAGTGGAGCAAGTGCAAGGCCAAGACCCTCGGCCCGCTTTGCGGCAGGCGGAGGCTGCATTGCAGCGAGCCTTGATCCATCCCGAATTGGCCGCCACCCTTCATCAACGCATGGGCAATTGCTTCACGACACAGGCGATCTACGAACTGCGCACGGGCGGAGATCCCGAATCAGCGGTGGCGACGGCCGAGCAACATCTCCGGGAAAGCCTAAGACTCAAGCCTTCCGGTATGGCCATGTCGGACATCATCTGGGCCCTAAGCGTGCGGGCGCAGGCCCTGGTGCGAAAGGGCCAGGACCCGGTCACCGTCGTGAAAAAAGCAGAAGATCTCTTTGGTGAATCCTTGCGGCTCACGCCTGATTATTATTTCGCCCGGACGAATCTTGCCGACATCCTGTTGCTTCGCGCGGAATTTTTGGAAGGCCGAAATCAGGATCCCAGCTTGGAGCTAAATCGCGCCGGAGGGCTGGCCCGTGACGCATTGAAGGAGAAAGCCGGACTGCCCTATGCCGTTCGAGATTTGGCGCAAACGGCGCTGCTGCGGGCTCGATGGAAAATTCGGGTGGGTCAGAACCCGGTCTCAGATTTGGCGGAGGCTCAAGCGTATTTCCAGGAAGGCCACCAGCTCAGGCTCGGTCAAACCTGGCCCGACCTGGGCCTGCTTGCCTGTCGCTTGGAGGCATTGAAGATGAAAGGGCGATTGGATGCTTTGGCCTTTCAGCGGCTCGGCAGGGACGCGAACCAATTGGCCAAGGCCCATCCGAATGATCCGGACATTAAATTGTTTTTGGCCCGCATCGCGTCCAAGCCGTTCCGACAAAATAATTTGGCCACTGAGATGTCGGACCCGCATTAAGAGCCCTTAACGAATCGCCAGCGCTATTCTGGCGGTTCGGTTAGGG
>JAYVXV010000023.1:0-2694 GCA_043784905.1 Holophagaceae bacterium
AGCTTCGACAAGGGCGTCACCTGGACGTCCACGGGCGGAAGCGTGTCCACCAGTGGAACCTATGTGGCCCCGGCGACGCCGGGCCTGTACGCGGTCACCGCGACCTCGAACGCGGACGCGACGAAGTCGGCATCTGCGACGGTCATGGTGACGCCGAATGGCTTGATGGACGTGTCGGGTACGTGGTCGGACAGCTACAGTCAAACCTTCACGCTCTTCCAGCGTGGCGCGACGGTGTGGGGAACCCGGGGGGTGCAGAGCTTTGAGGCCACCCTCAAAGACAACACACTGACGGGCATTCAGCGCGACGCCAGTGGGGCCACGACGATCAATTTCGTGTGGAGGTTCTCACCTGATGCGAATAGCTATAGCGGCCTATGGGGCTATGGTGCAGATACTCCAACCACAGGTTGGACGGGTACTCGCCAGCAGGGGGCCATCAGCGTCGCCCTTTCCCCGTCTCAACAGATCCTGGTATCTGGTGCGGCTCAAATTTTCCAAGCCGCCGTGGCGGGAACTTTTGACAAGCGCGTGACCTGGTCCTGCGACATCGGAAAAATCTCTGCCGATGGGGTCTACCAATCCCCTGTGATCAGCGACCAGGCTGTCTTCACGATCACGGCCACGAGCCTCGCGGACCCCACCAAATCCGCTTCCATGAAAGGCACGGTCACGTTGGATGGCACTCTCTCCGTGTCGGGTTCCTATTCGACGTCAGCCTGGGATCTGGTGCTGTATCAGCGAGGGACCTCCATTGAGGGCGATTGGAACACCGAGGGGAGCAGCTGGGGTAAGCACTTCCTGGTTCGAGGCACCCTGGACGGATACCACCTCCTGTTGACCTACTACACGCCCCAAACGCCTCAGGGCGAGGGGACCATGGACCTGAGCTTCGCACCGGATGGCTTGTCCTTCACGGGCCGTCACAGCTACTACGGAGCCTGGAATGGCACCCGCCGTCCGGGCGTGATTATTCAGATGACGCCGCTTTTGAAGAGCATGGCAGCGGGTGAATCCCTGGCCTTCTCCGCTCGCGTGGCGGGCTCACGAGACACCCGCGTGCTCTGGACCGCAACTTCGGGGACGATCACTTCCGATGGTCGTTTCACCGCACCGTCCGCCGCAGGCGTAGTGTCGGTGACCGCCGCCAGCATGGCGGACCCTACGAAATTGGCCACCTCCAGAATTCTCGTGACCGACGGAAATCCAGGCCTCAGCCTGGCGGGACGTTGGACCTTTGAGGAAGGCACTGGGACCGCAGCGTTGGACGTTTCCGGAAATGGATTGAACGGGAGCCTGACCAATGGTCCCACATGGCTTGACGGGCGTATTGGCCAGGGCAAAGCCCTTCAATTTGACGGGTTCAATTCCACCCTCGAAATCCCGGATGCCTCTAAATTGAATCCCCAAAGCCTGAGCATCGCGCTTTGGCTGTTCATGCCATTGGATCCAAATTGTGGGACGGGTAACAACTGGCGCAGCCTGCTCCACAAGGGGGCTGTCTATGGCGCCACGTCGGGCGGCTATGACATCGTCATGGAGGAAACGGGGGCCATCACCTGGGATACCGGATCGAGTAGCGCTGATCGCTGGTGGCCTCAAGGTGTCAGCATCCCGGTGGGCACCTGGGCCCATCTGGTGCTGACCTATGATGCCGCCACCGGCATGAAGCAGGCCTTCCTCAATGGCGCGTTGATGGACACCAAGCTCATCGCCGCACCGGGTCCCCTCGTCGCGAATACCTCACCGCTGGTGGTGAACTACCCGGCGGCGTCCGCGTGCTCTGACGGCTACGGCCATTTCGATGGGGCCATGGATGATCTCCGAATTTATGGCCGCGCCTTGAGTGAGTCTGAAGTCGCCACGCTTTTCGCGCCCGTCAGTTTGAGCCCCAAACAGGTCTCGATGAAGCCTGGAGCCACGGCTGCCTTCAAGGCCACCCTGGCCAATGGACAGGTCGCGCCCATCACCTGGGGAACCAGCGGGGGCGCGATTTCAACCAGTGGCGTCTTCACGGCCCCGGCTGCGGCGGGCACCTACACGGTCACGGCGAGCAGCGCCTTGGATCCTGCGAAGCCCGATGTGGCCGTGGTTACGGTTCGGGATTACGATGCCGCGGACGAGTTCAGCCCCACGCAGAACCCGACGGGCGCTTGGTCGTACGGGTGGTCCCCGACACTAGGTGGAGGATTCACCCTATTCACCAATCGGGCTACCAATGGGGATGGACTGGACTATTGGAATACCAGCAATGTCGCGAACATCGTCCACAACGGAACACAGCACCTTACCATTTCAGGCCTTCCCTTCCAGCCCAACCAGTTGTCCATGCACCCCGGCTCGGGCGGTGAGTATTCCGTCCTACGCTGGACCGCCCCAGAGGCGGGTGCCTTCGATGTGAAAGCAGCCTTTCAGGGGCTTGATGGCTACCCTACTACTACCGATCCCCATGTGCTCCTGAACGGCGTCTCCAAGTTTGATGGTGTCGTGAAGGCTTATCATGCGGGTCCGACCTATTTGGGAAGCCTCTCTATCCAGGCAGGCGACACAGTGGATGTCGCTGTGGGCTTTGGGAATGGGAATTATTACTACGACACCACTGGAGTCAGCATGCGTATCAGCCGCACGAGACCCAGCGTGACCGTTGCTCCGATTCAAGTGCTCCTGGCACTGGGAGGCACCAAGGTGTTCCAG
>JAYVXV010000024.1:0-2692 GCA_043784905.1 Holophagaceae bacterium
GAAAGACAATTCCGTAAATCTCCAGGGGGGATGCCGCCGAGTTCTTCTCGCAGACGTCCCGATGACCCGCCGTTGTCTGACACCGTCACGATGCCCGTGAGCTGCCAGGGCTGCTCCGGTCGCTCGGCCTCGGATTTCAAGGCCCGCAGGAGCGCCGCCAAGCCCGTGCCACCGCCCAAAGTCACCACCCTGAGCGGCTGGTCCGGGTGGAGCGCCATGGGAGCCTCTTTGCGTGATTTTAAAGTCGTTCGATGGCCGCGAAGGGTGCCTGGTTTCGCACTTCGTCAAAATCGGGCTCGAGGCGGTAGACGTGTAGCAGATCGCCATCCAGCAACATGGCGCGATTCAGCGCGTCCGCCGCAGCTTCGGCTTCGCCCTGCTGGGCGTGGGCAATCGCTTTCAGATAGTGCAGGGTCGCGTGGGTAGGCGCAGCCTTAGAAGCTTTGTCCAACAAGACCAGCGCGGCTTTGGGATTCTGATGATTGAGTAGCATCTCCGCTTCGGCTTCGGCCGCAGCGTGGCCCTTTGGGGCCTTGGCCGTTTTGGTAGCGCAAACACTCAGATAAGTACGGACCGTACGCTCCAACCCGAGATTGCCAGATTCCTTTGCAGGGCCTTGCATCGCCTTCAGGATTTCCGCTGCGTCTTCATAATTTTTCGCCTCCAAGAGGCCGAGAGCTTTGGAAAACTGGCTGTCCAAAGACTTGGACAAGTTGGATGTTGCAGGGGCGCCAGAAGTTTTCGCCTTGACCATGCGGGGTCCTCGCTTGTGGATGAGTCCTGAATATACCGCAGCTTGGTCCAGATCGGAGAATCGCCCAGGACTCCGGATTCACCCCGCACTCTTCGGTTGAGATTGCTCGCAGACTATTTGGCTTCGGGCATCAGGCGTCAGGCCTCGTTGTTGAGGGTCGCTTCGCATGCCTGGATACGAGATGACCATCCGAAACCAGCAACGAGGCCTGATGCCCGATGTCTGACGCCCTACTGCTTGAACAGGGCGGATTCCCGGTTCAACAGATTCGTGGAGATCCAGGCCATGCCAAGGGCTAGCCCCGAAGTCATCGCGAAGGCCAGGATGTATTCCCATTGCACGAACTGCTGTGAGAAAAGTTTCCGCAAGGTAAGTGCCACGTTTAGCACCGGGACGAACGGCAATGCGGCCATCTTATCCAGGCCCGGTGACATGGAGAAAACCCCCAGCATGATCACCAGGAAAATGCCCGGCGTAATGGCCGTCATGGCTTCGCGGGTGTTCTTGGCTTGGGTACCCAGCAGCAGGATGATGCTCGAGAAAAAGAGCCCCAGGGGAATCATGATCAGCAAGGTGAGGCAGAGCGTCATGGGGCTCACCATCGAAGCCATGTTCAGGGTGGGTGCGGCCGCGATTCCAGCTTTGGCAGCCTCGACGGCGGCTTCCTGATGCCCCATGCCCGCGAAGAAAACCCCCACGCTCATGCCCACGATGTTCATCACCGTGCCCAACACACCGATGGAAAAGGTTGCGAGAAGCTTGCCCCAGATGATGTGACGGCGGGGCAGCGCCGTGGAGAGTAGGCTCAACAGCGTGTGGCGCTCTTTTTCTCCGGCGGTCATGTAAACGCCGTGCTGCATGGCGCTCGTGTAGAGGGTGATCAGCAAAATATAAGGCACAAGTAAGCCCAGAAGCTTGCTCATTTCCAGGGCCTCGTCACTGGCTTTTTCGGTTACAAGATTCGAGGGATTGGGTAGATCTTTTGGAGCCTTGATGGTGTCGAGCCGCGTCTGAACCCAGGCCTGGTCTTGTTTCGCCATCGTTGTCTTCAGCCGCTTCAAGGCCAGTTCCGAGGCACCTTCGGTCTCATCCACCAAGGCTTTTACGGCGAAAGGATTCTGAGCGACAAGCTTTTGCGGCGCGTCTGCATCCACGTCCACGCGGAGTTCAAATTTTTTATCCCGAAGCGCCTTTTTGAGATCCCCCGGTGGCGGGTCCACGAGTAGAAAATTCTTTGCATCGGCCTGCAAAATGGGCCGGAGCACATTACCCGGATCAGTCAGGACAATGCGGCTGGGCTGGCCCTTGCGCTGATTGGCGTCATTTTGTCCCATTTTGGACATCATGGCGAAAATCGCCGGGTACAGGATCAACGGAATAAAAAAGGTAAAGAAAACCGTGCGCCGGTCTTTCAGGAATTCCAGCCACTCTTTTTTAAAGATGAGACCCACGCCTCTCATGCCGCACCCCCAGCCGCCAATTGAAAGAAGACCTCATCTAAAGTCCGCGCATTCCATCGCTGTAGAACCTCTCTCGGCGGGGCATCTCCATGAAGTACGCCGTCAAAGATAATGCCCACGCGATCGCACATTTCTTCCACCAGCGGCATGACATGGGTGCTGACGATGACCGTGCGGCCTTCACTTTTCATTACGCGCAATAGATCGAGTACGGTCTTCGCCGTGATCACATCCAAGCCCGTGGTGGGTTCATCGAAAATGACAACCTTGGGATCGTGGAGCAGGGCGCGGGCAATGGAAACTTTTTGTTTTTGACCCGAAGAAAGGCCGTCCATCTTCACATCTGTGAAATCCATGAGCTGAAGCTTGTCCAATAAATAAAGACCCCGGCGTTCGGCAATGATGGGGTCTACCCCTTGGAATTCACCAAAAAGACGCAGCAGTTCCCGGGGCGTGAAACGCTCATACACGTTCATGT
>JAYVXV010000025.1:0-8855 GCA_043784905.1 Holophagaceae bacterium
GGATAAAGGATCAGCACATCGTTGTGGCTGCGGGTGGTCATCTTCATGGCTTTACCTCGAAGAGGGGTTGGGAAGGTTCGGCCCAGTGTAGCAATGGAAAAGCTAGGTGGGAAAGTAGTTGATCGTTTCTTTGCCGTTCAAGGGCAAACTACCAGCGGTGAATTTCCTATGACCGAATCGTTCCTCCCCAGCCTAGAAGCCCCCGGGCGCATCCTGATCGTGGATGACCAGCCCGATAATCTAAAGGTTTTGAGCCTGGAACTTCGTCGCCACCCTTTCACGATTACCTTGGCCGGCGGGGCTGCGGAGGCCTTGGAGCACTGCGCTTTCCATCCCTTTGAGGGCATCCTCATGGATGTCAGTCTGCCGGAAATGACCGGCTTCGAGGTCTGCCGCCGCATCCGCGAAAGTGAGTTGAACGCCCAGACGCCGTTGATTTTTCTATCGGCCATCCGCGTGGGCGAAGAATGGGTGACCGAGGGGCTTGCCGCTGGGGCCATGGACTACCTGACCAAGCCCTATGCCTTCCCCGAATTATTGGCGAAGCTGCAAATGATGATCCGGTTGTCCCGGCAGCAGAAAGCCTTACTGTTGGCCGAGCGTCAACGCGCACTTTTTGAGATCGCGGGGGGGGCCGCCCTCGAAGTCGCGCCCTACCTCCGAGACGCTCAAGGCATGGTCGAGGCATGGCGGGAAGATGGTCGCGAGCCAAAGAGCGGCGAGATCGAAGAACTGAATCATTGCCTGATTCAGATTCATCGGGTGCTAAGCCAGATCCAAAGTCTGCGCAACTATGTCACCAAAAACCATGGCCTTAATCGGGTGTTGGACCTGGCCGGCAGCAGTCAAGGCACCGTACCGCTGGATCGAAATCAGCGGCTAAACTGAGAATGCCAGCTTCCACTGGATGAGGCCTTCATGTCAGATCAACTCCAACCCTTGAGTCCCCGGCGCAAGACCCGCCAAATCATGGTGGGCAAGGTGCCAGTGGGGGGTGATGCGCCGATTCCCGTGCAGAGCATGACCAAGACCGATAGCCGCGATGTGGAAGCCACCGTCGCGCAGATCTACAGCTACGCCGCCGCCGGATGTGAGATCGTGCGCGTGAGCGTTCCGACGAAAAAGGCCGGGGAAGTTTTTCATGAAATCGTCGCCCGTTCGCCCATCCCCATCATCGCGGACATTCACTTCGATTACCGATTGGCCCTTGTCGCTGCGGATGGAGGCGCCGCCTGCTTGCGCATCAATCCCGGCAACATCGGCGGCCAGGACCGCGTGCGGGCCGTGGTGAACAAGGCCGGCGAAAAAGGCATCCCCATCCGCATCGGCGTGAACGGCGGCTCTCTGGAAAAAGACCTGCTGGAAAAGTTCGGCACCGCCACGCCCGAAGCCATGGTGGAAAGCGCCCTGCGCCACCTGGAGATGCTCGAAAAAGAAGGCTTCTACAACACCAAGATCAGTCTCAAAGCCAGCGACGTGATTCGTACCGTGCAGGCCTACCGCCTGCTCGCCAAGCAGGTGGACTACCCCTTCCATCTCGGCGTAACAGAAGCGGGCACGCCTTTTGGCGGGACCATTCGTTCCAGCATCGGCTTGGGCATTCTATTGGGTGAAGGCATCGGAGACACCATCCGCGTCTCACTCACCGGCGATGGGGAAGAGGAAAGTAAAATCGGTCATGAAATGTTGCGCGCGCTGGGCCTGCGCGAAGGCGGCATCCGAATGGTGAGTTGCCCCAGCTGCGGTCGCGTACAGATTGATCTCAATCGCGTGGCCAACGAGATCGAAGCAGGTCTGAAAGAAATCAATCACGAAGGCATCACTTACGCAGTCATGGGCTGCGTGGTGAACGGCCCCGGTGAAGCCCGGGACGCGGATCTGGGGGTGGCGGGTGGCAACGGCGAAGGCCTGATCTATAGGCGCGGCGAGCTCATCCGCAAAGTAAAAGAAGAAGATCTCGTGCCCGCCTTTTTGGAAGAAGCGCGAAGATTCAAGGTGGAGAAAGAACTTGCCGGAGCTTAGGGACCGTTGCCCCTTCCCCTTGGCCCGCGCTTTTCTGGCCAAGGCGCTACGGCCCCTTATGCCCGACGAAGTCCGGCGCGATGGATGGTTCTCGAATCAATGTCGAAGAAAATTTCGGTCCATTAGGCCCAAGGGTATAAAGAGCCCTAATCGAACCGCCAGAAGTGTGCTGGCGATTCACCAAGGGCTCTTAGGACGGCCCAATGGGTGATGCTCCTAATGCAGATTCAAGACCTCAGAGGAACCACATGACCATCTGGGCGCTCAACCATCCCTTTCTTACGATTTTTGTTTTCCTCTGCATGGAAGCCTTACTGCCGGTGCGATTGCAACCCACTGCCTGGGTTTGCCGAGGCCTCATTCGCGCCTACCAGATTACGCTCAGCGCCCACGTACCAACGCAGTGCAAATTCACACCAACTTGCAGCCATTACGGGCTGGGTTGTATCCGCCGCTATGGAACTTTGCGCGGTGGCATCCTCACCACCTGGCGGCTGATCCGATGCTCACCCCTGACCAAGGGAGGATTGGACCCGGTGCCCGACGGTCCCGCGCCTGCGGATACCCAGTTGCGGTCGAAAAGATAAAAAACGGAACCACAGATTCCGCAGATTCACCCAGATTACAATCCCCGAATTTCATCCACGAAGCTGGCACATGACGGATGTCTTCGCGTCTCTTATTCGCATCATTCGCGGTTTCAAATCTTTTCAACGCACCTTGGCATGAAACGCAGAGCCGCTGAGAGCGTAGAGGATCCTCAGAATCCTGAGAAGCTGTGATTCATACGAATCCAACCATGAGGCCTGACGCCCGGGGCACGAGGCCCGAAGCCATTTGGCATTGAGCACAACTGTAAAATCCGGGTTCAATGGATAGGGAGGCCGCTCTTGAGCATCACGGAAAAAATACTGGCGGACCACGGAGCACGCAAAGATGCGAATGGTGTGACCTGGTTCACCTCCGAGGATCTGCGACGACTCGGCCTTGCCGATGCGCTTTTCACGGTCATGCAAACCGTGCAGCATACCCTTCGTATGCGCCGCAGCGACCATGTGGTGGAAAGCGAAGGCCGCACAGACCGCTGGTCCATCCAAGATGCACACTAGAAGTTGGCGCGACAATTCAGTCTGGGGATTCTTCACCCTGTTGTGGACGCTGATCACGATCCCCATCACGGTGATCGGAATCCTTCTGTTCGCGCCTTTCCTCGGGCCCAAACGAGCTTTCTTTCTCATCGGGCCCATCTGGGCGAAGCAGATGTTTTGGATATGCGGAATTTCTTGGGAGGTTCGCGGTTGGGAACAGCTTCCCGAAAACATCCGCAACTGTGAGCAGCCTGTGATTTTTATGAGCAATCACGCTAGCCATCTGGACGCGCCGTTGTTGATCGGAGCCATCCCCGTGCCCGCGGTCTACATCGCGAAAAAAGAGCTGCGCCTGGTGCCTTTTATTGGTTGGGCGGCCATGTGCGCAGGGGTGATCTGGATCAACCGTGGCGAAAGAGATCGTGCCATCAAAAGTATTAAAGGTGCCGCAGCCAAGATCCGCAGCGGTCGCAACGTTGTGATATTCGTCGAAGGCACTCGCACACGCTCGGGTGCGCTGCTTCCGTTCAAGAAAGGTGGGTTCCAACTCGCTATGGATGCGGGTGTTCCCATCGTTCCTCTGGCCACCATCGGCGGCTACGACACCCTTCCTCCGGGCTCTCGGCGGGTACGACCCGGTCACTATGTCGTTAGCTTTGGAGCCCCAGTGGACACGGCCGCCTACACCAGTCGAGAAGCGCTCATGGTCGAAGTACGGGGCCAGATCGAGAGCCTGATCGCTGAGGCCAAAAAAGAAATCTGATTGCCCACGGATCCCAACCCAAAATCACTGGACACAGAAGACGCTGAAAAAAGAGGAAGTCCGCAGAATGGACCGGGCGGACCCGCGTTAAAAAAGATGAAAGAATCCACAGATGAGCACAGATTCATACCAAGTTGCGATCAAAAAGATTAAAACTCACCACCAGGTTTCTTTTTGTCTCGCGTATCGGTTTTCCGATACCGAGAAGGCACAAAGGGCACCAAGGCGTGAGGCCGCCGCCGGGCCGCCTGAATTTCGTCCGCGAAGCTGGCATATGACGGATACCAGATGCTCGCCAGAATGAGCGATAGCGCTACCTGGTTTTCATCTGTGTAAATCGATTTTCATCGGTGTTCATCTGTGGCTTCTATTCTTTTGAACGCGAACCCGTATGAACCTGCGATTCCTTAGTCTTCTGCATGGTTCTGCTTCTTCTGTGACCAGCTTTTTTTCGCGGGGATGGGTCTATCTGAACGCTGGATCCTTCAGCGCTACTTTTCGTTTTCCGTTATGTAATTGATCGGCAAGATCGAGTAAAGGCTTGGCCTCAGACTTCAGCCCCAGTTGTGCCAAGGTCCGGGCCATGAAGTAGAGGTTCAGCGAAATCACGCGCTTTTCGTTGTGGCGGCGCTTGCTCAGATCTGCCGCTTGGCAGCGATTGAAAAAGGACTGATAGACCGATAGCGTTCCGGCCTTGTCTTTGAGCACGGCGCGACGGAGACCTTGCAGCAGGACCGCGCTGGAATGGTCGTTTGGCCAGGCTCCTTCAAGCTCCTTGGCATAGCGTTCCACCGTGGCGGCATCGAAGCGTTCATAGGCGCAATAGACCGCCAAGCCCTTGAGCACCGCTGACTCGGGAGCTTGTTTCAGACCTTCGATGATTCGCACCTCTGCTTCGCCCGTTCGGCCCAGCCAGATAAGCGAATCTGCAGCGGTGACATAGGCGAATTCAGAGGCCGGCAAGATGGCGATGGCGCGATCAATGTGCCGCAGGGCCTCCTCCAGATCGCCATCATTCTGAAGAAGCACCGCAAATCGGTAGTGGACTTGCCCATTACCTGGATCCAGCGCCAGGGCTTTTTCAAAGTAGCGGCGGGCGACCAAATGATTGTCTTCACCATCAAGGCCCGCGAAGGTATCCGCCAAAACGTTATAGGCACGGGTGTCACTCGGGTCCAGACGGATGGCTTCCAGGGCCGCCTTGGAGGCCCCGTCCACATCGCCGACCCTTAGCTTGATGGCAGCCAGCGCACGGTAGGCCATCTCATTTCCTGGGTCCAACTGGATGGCCTTTTCAGCTTCAAGCTCAGCTTGCATGAATAACTTATGGGCATCTTCAAAGCGCCCGGTGCCAAGGGATTTCGCGCTGCCCAGTTGGGAGAGAGTCCAGGCCATGGCGGCATGGGCGGGAGCATAATCAGGCTCGCGGTCCAAGGCCTCCTGAAGCGTGTTCTTGGCGAGTATCACCGAAGCCACGCCGTCCTCATTGAGCAGCGAATAACCTTTGATGAAAAGTTCGCGGGTGCGAGGATCCCGCGCGCGGTAGCGGATGCCGCCATCATCGTTGCTCAGCCCCATTTCTCGCGGCAGACGCTTCTGCAATTCGTCTTCGATATCGAGCACCGCCGATTCTGATTTTTCCACCGAAAACTGCTTCAAAACCATACCGGTGGAACTTTCCAGGATGCGCACTCCCATGCGAACTCGGCCCTCCACAACCTGGAAGGTGCCCTGCACCACCCATTCCGCGTGGAGCGCCTTGGCGAGCTGGCCGAAGGATCTGAGTGGCTTACCGGGGACTTCTCCAAGGGAATGCATGACCTCGGTTACTCGTAGTCGGTCCACCACGAGGAGATCTTCGCGAGCAGAAAGCCCCGAGGCCATGGCATCCGCGAAGCTGCTGCTGAGCCAGGCTTTTGATTCATCGGAGGTGAGCTGTTCCACCGGCAGCACTGCCACAACGCGCCGGCCTTTCGCGAAATCGGTGGTGGAAGCCAGGCGCGCCAACCCTAATCCGCTTTCCGGCGTGCGGTTGCGCCAAAACCAATAACCGCCGCCCGCAGCCAACAACAGCGCGATCACCGATACGACCGGCAAGAGACGACCCTTTCGACGAAGGATCGGAACGCCAGTGGTCCGAACGCGTAACGTGGGCACCGCCGCAAGAGAAGGCACAGCCTGAGTTCGTTGGCCTTCCTGCAAACCCTCGAATACCAATTGCATGGATGGAAATCGCTCTTCGGACACCTTCGCCATCATCCGCCCAATCACCAGCGAAAGTGTCGGTGGAAGATCCGGTCGCAACGAGCGCAGAGATTCAGGCTGATCCTTCACCACCGCAAAAAGCGTTTCCACCAAAGTCGGACGCAGGAATGGATGACTGCCGACCGCAAGCTCGTAGAGCACCACGCCAAGGGAAAACTGATCACTGCCGGCCCCCACATCCCAGCCATTGGCCTGTTCGGGACTCATGTAGGCGGGCGTCCCCTGGCTGTAACCCGGCGCGGTGTGCTCGATGATGGTGGCGTGATGGCCGCCATATTCTTGATGGGTGGGCCCATTAATGGCGTTCTGACTTTGATATCGAGCAATGCCAAAATCCAAAATCTTGAGGGCGCCTTCCTCGTTCAACACCAAGTTGTCAGGCTTGATATCCCGGTGGACAAGTCCTTTCTGATGCGCGTGCTGCAAGGCCGCCGATGCTTGTAGCGCCACGGCTCGGAGCCAATCGCCATCCACCTGCTGGCCCACGAAACTGCGCAATATTTTGCCAATGACCAATTCCATGGCGATGAAGGGCGTGCCATCCACTTCACCGGCTTCAAAGATGTGCGCGATGTTCGGATGGTTGAGCTGGCAGGCCATCTTGGCCTCATGCAGCAAAGCACGGTGCCGCATCTCATCGGTATCCCGCAAAATCTTGAGTGCCACTTCGCGCTCTAATCGTAGGTCCAGAGCGCGCCATACGGTTCCCATGGCGCCTTCACCCAGGCGCTCGATCAGTCGGTAGGAACCAAATGTTTTGGATTCGGTGTTCAAACAGGTACCTTCAGAAAATTCATTATAGGGTCGGCCGTGCGACGGGCCGGCTCAAGTAAATTTCCACAGCCTGTTTGACCTGGTTTTTCTCAAGGATTCGCTGAGCAGCACCCGCCTTGATTGACTCCGTTTCATTCCACACTTCAAGCCCTCGAAATAACCGGTCCGCGGCCTGTTCGCCGAGCAGTTGCACCAAGCGCAGCGTGCCCCCAAACCCTGTGAGGATGCCGTGTTTTGCCGCCGGGTGCGCGAGCTTCAGGCCTTCCACCGCCCAACGTTCCTGACCCGATAGCGCGAGATCACAGCCGCCACCCATGCAAGCGCCGCTCAAGATCGTGAGGCTTTTCCATCCGGGCCATTCCAAATGCTCCATCACGCGTTGGCCTCGTCGTGCGAAAGCATCGGCGTTGGACCCATTGAGGTTTACCACTTCGTTAAGATCCGCACCAGCACTCAGATTGCGGCCATGGCCTTCCATCCACCCTGCGTCGCTCAGGCAAATGCGGCGCACTCCAGACCAACGCAGGTCGATGAATATTCGGTCCATGGCTTCTAGCAGATCCATATGCAAGCGGTTGAGCCCATCTCTTGAGCCCAACCCCATCCAAGCCCATTCCGCGCCGTGCACAAGATGCAGGGAGGTGGACCCCTCAAAAACGCGATTGGGAATTGTTTTCATGCGAGGCCCAATTTCACGAACGCGGTGTCCAGGCCTTCGGTGTCTGGATCCCATTGCGGCGCTGACGGGGTCTGATTGCGGAACCAAGTGGACTGTCGCTTCGCGTAGGCTTGGGTCTCCTGAATGATGCGGGCCAGCGCAGCCTTGCGCATCTCCTCGCGCATCTCCTTGGTCGGTCCGTCCTCCATCCAGGCGGCGTAACCCAGGGGTCGTAGGGCCTCCAAATCCCCCCGATGGCCATTCGCCAGCAGGCTCGCGACTTCATCCTCCCATCCCGCAGTGATCTGCGTAGCGATCCGACTAGCCACACGGGTGCGCTGCCTTTCTCGCGTCGGCTGCACCACGAGCACGCGCCAATCGGCAGGAATTCCAGGGATGACACCCGTGAGAAGGCTGGAAGGTTTTCGGCCCGTGGCCAGATGCAGGGCCAAGGCGCGCAGCACTCGCGACCCGTCGTTGGGATGCAACACCCTTGCGCGGTCCGCGTCCACTGCCGCGAGATAGCGATGCATCCTGGGGACGCCAAGAGACGCAGAAAGAATTCGCACGCGATTCACGATGGACTCATCCACCGAAGGCAAATCGGACAGTTGCTCCCAAATGCCGCGAAGGTAGAGCCCTGAACCGGTCACCAGTACCGGGTATTCGACCGCCTCACTCCAAACCTGAACCTGTTTCCCGAATTCCGCAGGGTTGGGTCGCGAGGAGAGCGGCAATACACCATAGCCTTGGTGGGGGACGCCCTGCCGCTCGCTAGCATTCGGTTGCCCCGTGCCAATGGCGAGTCCCGTGAGGGCCTGGAATGGATCCCCGTTAATGACGCTTCCACCCAAGCGTTTGGCCACCGCCACCGCCAGCGCTGACTTGCCCGATGCAGTCGGGCCGAGGATCGCGATCTTCATCCTTACAAAGTAACGGAACTTCTCGCCAGTAACGGACATCCAGGTAAGCCGTTACGTCAAATTAACTAAAAATCCGAAATGGAGAATCGGCAAAATGGGCCGTAACAAAATAACCTGAACGGCACAGGGATTTTTGTCATGGCTTCAAGGGCCCCCGATGAATTCCCGCTATCTTTTTTTCGCGCTCTTGCCGACCCTGGCCTTTGCCCAGGACCGGCCGTCCTTTCGTGCGGAGGTTCCAGCGAATTGGTTTTTGTCGGATGGAATTTCAAAACGATGGTTCCCAAAACCGCAGATCGTAACGGATGAGCCCAGCGCCACGGTGATCGTGGAGGACGGCTACCCGCCTCTGTTCACGGAGC
>JAYVXV010000026.1:0-8841 GCA_043784905.1 Holophagaceae bacterium
AGCAGCGTGGAAAGCCAGGCCAAAGCGCTTCGGTGTTTTGGCGAGAGCAGCAACAGACGTTCAACCAACTCCATGGCGCGCGGGCCATCACCTTCTTGATCCAACCGCTGGGCCCAATCCCAAAGAATTTCCACCTGCCGTTGAACGGGATGATTCAGCGTGCTGCGCCGCTCATCTGTGGGATGCAGGATCTGGGTCTGCACCCACAAGTAACGACGCGGATCCCGACCTTGGGGCTGGTTCAATTCGTCTTCAATCGCACGAATGAATAGTTTCAACCCGCGATCCCATAGCGGCGGAAGCGGCATCTGGACCAGGTTGGTCAGCTCCCGTCGGAAGGGCTGCAAGGCGTCCCCGTGGCGACCGAGATGCAGTTTGAGCCGCATCAGTTGCGGTCCTAGGGCATCGCCACCATGGGCCGACGCCCGCAACGCCAGCTCTCCCGTTTCTGGATCAAAACCATCTAACAACAGATACCGCAGATGCGCTCGCATCGTTGAAGCGTAGGCCGTTGTTCAACAATAATCCATACATCGAGCTTGTGCGAACCGGCTTGACCCGGCATCCGTGGGGCTCTCACTATGAATTCAACTTCCTTTGGAGATTCCCATGAATTTTCGCCGACCCGCTTTCGCGCTGGCCCTTGCCGTCGCATCTTTGCCCGTTTCCGCCGGAGAGTTGGGACTGCTCTATACCAAACAGTTCGGCAAAGCCCAGGTGGTCGCCAACGCCGGGAAATACGATGCCGTGGATACCGCTACGATTGGGTTTCGCGGAAGCTGGAGCGTGTTGGACCTTAAGGTCGCCGAACTTTCCTTGAGCGGAACGTATCAACCCAAAGCCGAACAAGACTTCACGTTCAATGGCGCGAAACTCGGCAAGTACGGCGTCGGTTATGCCGCCATTGGCGCGCAGGTGGATTGGAAACTGCTCCTGAACCTCAACGCGGGCGTGGAGATGCGACGCGAGACGCTGTCATGGGATCTAGGGGCTGGGGGCAAGGCCGACACCACTCAAACGCGACCCTGGGCACGAATTGGAATCGGATTCTCGATCCCACTCCCGGCCGTCAGCCCCTTTGTGCGGGTGGAGTTGGCCGCGCCCCTGAGCAAAGAAGATCGAACCAGCAGCCCCGATAGCATCCGCAAGGCCCTGGCTCCCCAAAGCCAAGTGGGTCTCTATGCGGGCATCCGTTTTTAAGGCGTTCACGCATCGCCCTTTTTTCAGGGTCACTTCCTGGGTATCATTCGGCATTCCTGAGGGGCTATGCAGCTTCGCATCATGGGTTGTTCCGGCGGTGAAGCCGAAGGGGAGCGCCTGACCGGGCTTCTCATCAACGGCACTGTGGCCATTGATGCAGGCTCCATCACCCAGGCCCTCACCGTTGATGAGCAGATCCGCATCCGCCACATTTTCATCAGCCATTCGCATCTGGATCACATCTGCACCCTGCCCTTTTTCACCAAGAATGTTTTTGGCCATACCACCGGTCCGGTCGAAATCCACGCCCTACCAGAAACCCTGGACGTGCTGCGGCGGCATCTTTTCAACGATGAACTGTGGCCCGATTTCAGCGTCATTCCCACCGCCGACGACCCCACCATCCACTACACGGAGGTCCATCCCGAATCCGTGTATGAGGTCGAGGGCCTGCGTATCACGCCCATCCGCGTGAACCACCTGGTTCCCTGCGTGGGATACCGCGTTGAGGACGACCATAGCGCGTTCATCTTCACCAGCGACACGGCCACCACAGACCGCATCTACGAAGTCGCCAATCAGACCAAAAATCTAAAGCTCTTCATCACCGAAGCCAGTTTCCCCAACGACCAAGATTGGCTCGCGAACGCCAGCAAACACCTGACGCCCAATATGCTTGGTGAAGAATTGAAAAAACTGAAAGTGGACGTGCCCGTAGGTATCTATCACCTGACCCCCGGCGACAAGCCCGTGATGCTCCCCCAGATCAAGGCCATTCCCGACAAGCGGATTCATATGCTGGAGCAGAGCGCGGTGTTTGATTTTTAGCCCCAAATCTCAAGTCCCAAGAAATATAGAAGCGGCCCCTTTGGGGCCGCTTTACTTGAGACTTGCAGCTTAAGACTTGGGACTTTTTTCAGTGCCCATGCCCACCGGGATGGCCGGCGGCTTCCATGCGGATGATGCTGCGATCCAGCGCGGCCTGAGCGTTGCCGAGGTCGGCTTCGGTCTCGGCCTCTTTCAAAAGTTTCAGCGCGTGGACACGCTCGGCTTCGGCGCGATCTACGTCAATCTCATCCACCGTTTCGGATTCGCGCGCCAGGATCGTGACGTGATCCGGGCCCACTTCTGCAAAGCCTCCAAACACCGTCAGCCAGTGCTTCTGGCCGCCCTGAACGTAGTAGACGAGGCCCTGACCCAAGGGCGTCATGACGGGCGTGTGGCCCGGCAGGATGCCGTAGTAGCCGTTGGCGGCGGAAGGGAAAGACACCTCCGAAACCTGCGCGCCAAAGACGCGCTTGTTCGGGGTGACCACTTCCAGGAGGATGGGTTCGGACATCAGAAATCCTTAAACGCTGGCGGCCATTTTTTCTGCTTTTTCGGCGGCATCCTCAATGGTACCCACGAGGTAGAAAGCCTGCTCCGGCAGGTGATCCCATTTGCCTTCGCAGATTTCACTGAAGCCCTTGATGGAATCTTCGAGCTTCACGTACTTGCCCGCCATGCCCGTGAACTGCTCGGCCACGAAGAAGGGCTGGGAAAGGAAGCGTTGGATCTTCCGGGCGCGAGCCACCACCAACTTGTCGTCGTCGCTGAGCTCATCCATGCCGAGGATGGCGATGATGTCCTGAAGTTCTTTGTACTTTTGCAGGATGGATTTCACGCGCATGGCGGTGTTGTAGTGGTGGTCGCCCAGGATGCGGGGATCCAGCAAACGCGAGCTGGAAGCCAGCGGATCCACCGCGGGGTAGATGCCCAGGGCGGCGATCTCGCGGCTCAGGTTGGTGGTGGCGTCCAAGTGGGCGAAGGTCGTGGCCGGCGCGGGGTCGGTGTAGTCGTCGGCGGGCACGTAGACGGCCTGCACGGAGGTGATAGAGCCCTTCTTGGTGGAAGTGATGCGCTCCTGGAGCTGGCCCATTTCCGTGGCCAGGGTGGGTTGGTAGCCCACGGCGGAAGGCATGCGGCCCAGCAGCGCGGACACTTCGGCGCCGGCTTGGGTGAAGCGGAAGATATTGTCCACGAAGAGCAGCACGTCCTTGCCTTCTACGTCGCGGAAATATTCGGCCACCGTCAGGCCCGTCAACGCAACGCGGGCGCGGGCTCCGGGGGGCTCGGTCATCTGTCCGTAAATGAGCGCCACCTTGCTCTTGCTCAGGTCTTCTTTGTTGATGACGCCGCTATCCATCATCTCGTGCCAGAGGTCGTTGCCTTCGCGGGTGCGTTCGCCGACGCCCGCGAACACGGAGTAGCCACCGTGGCCTTTGGCGATGTTATTGATGAGCTCCATGATGAGCACGGTCTTGCCCACGCCTGCACCGCCGAAAAGGCCTGTCTTGCCGCCCTTAGCGTAGGGCTCCAGCAGATCAATGACCTTGATGCCCGTCTCGAACATTTCCGACGAGGTGTTCAGCTCATCATATTTTGGCGCTTCGCGGTGAATAGGCAGAGTCATCTTGTGGCCGATGGGACCGCGCTCATCAATGGGCAGGCCCACCACGTTCATGATGCGCCCGAGGGTCTCGGGGCCCACGGGGACGTTAATGGGTGCGCCGGTATCACTCACCAACTGGCCGCGGATCATGCCCTCGGTGGGCTGCATGGAAACGCAGCGAACACGGTTCTCGCCGAGATGCTGCTGCACTTCCAGCGTGACGCTGGACTTGACGCCCTGGCCGTCGGTCAGCTCCGTCAACAGCGCGTTCATGATCGAAGGAAGATGGCCGTCAAATTCGACATCCACGGCGGGGCCGACGATGGCGATGACGCGGCCTTGAATCTGGGTAGACATGGGGGACCTCGAAGAGAAATGAACCACAGAGACACAGAGAACACGGAGAAGAAAATGAGGAGGAAGAGATCAATTTCTTTTCTCTTTAGTCCTCTGTGCCTCCGTGGTGAATATTTTAAGCGTTCGCGCCCGACACGATTTCGATGATCTGGTTGGTGATGCTGGCCTGGCGGATCTTGTTCATGGTGAGGGTGAGCTTGGCGATCATCTCGCCGGCGTTGTTGCTGGCCTTGTCCATGGAGGCCATGCGGGCGCCGTGTTCAGAGGCCTGAGACTCGAGCAAAGAACGCAGCATTTCCGTCTCTACGAAACGCGGCAACAAGGCTTCGAGTGTCGTGTTGGGATCGGGCTCTAACAAGTGCGCGATACCCAATTTGCCATCGTTGGCCGGTGCGTCCATGTCTAAGGGAAATACCTTGGTCACCGTGGGTTCCTGGGCGACCGCCGAAAAGAAATGGTTGTAGATGACGTAGAGGGCGTCAATTTCGCCGGTCTGATATTGCAGCGCCGCCGCATCACAGACTTCGCGGGATACTCGTTCTACGCCCGTGAGCGGGATGCCCAGGTACTCGGTGTTGGCCTTGAAACCATGCTTGCGCGCCCAGTCTGCGGCGCGCTTGCCCACCACGTCGAGGACGACATTCTCATGGCTGCGGCCCACAAAAAAAGCGGTCGCTTTTTTAAGTACGTTGGCGTTGAAACCACCACAAAGACCCTTGTCCGACGCGATCAGCACCACGCGGATGCGCTGTTCGTCCCGAGGATTCAGGAAGGCCTGGGCGGAAGGCCCGAGCGCCAAGCCTTCGGCGAGGTTCTGCCCCTTAATTCGGCCCACCACGCTGATGGCGACTGCCTTCATCTTGTCGGCGTAGGGGCGCAGAGAAACGAGACGCTCCTGAGATTTCCGCAGTTTGACCGCAGAAATCATCTTCATGGCCTTGGTGACCTGCTGAGTATTTTTGACTGAGCGAATACGGCGTCGGATGTCCTGTAGACCGGCCATGGCAATCTACTCCAATCCGAAAGGGTGAACCAAGGGCATGCTCATGGCTTTCGTCACCTGTTGCGTATTTTTCACCGACCGGATGCGGCGGCGAATGTCCTGGAGACCGGCCATCGGATTAGGCTCCGGCGGGCGCGTTAAGGTTGGCCATGAAGCCGTCCTTGAACGCGGTGATATTGGCTTTGAGGGCGGCCTTGGCATCGTCGGAAAGGGTTTTGGAATCCTTGATGCCCCGCAGAATTTCGGGTGCATTGACTTCCAGGTAATCCACGAATTCCTTTTCAAACTCACGCACTTTCGCGACCGGCACATCGTCCACGTAGCCGTTGGTCGCCATCCAAATGGACGCCACCTGTTTTTCCACCGGCATAGGCGAGTACTGGCCCTGCTTGAGGATTTCCACCAGGCGTACGCCGCGATTCAACATGGCCTGCGTGGCCTTGTCCAGGTCGGAACCGAACTGCGCGAAGGCTGCCAATTCACGGTACTGCGCAAGATCCAGCTTGATCGTGCCCGCCACTGCCTTCATGGCCTTGATCTGAGCCGAACCACCCACGCGGGACACCGAGATGCCCACGTTCACCGCAGGACGAACGCCCGCATTGAAGAGGTCGGATTCCAAAAAGATTTGGCCATCGGTAATGGAAATGACATTGGTGGGGATGTAGGCGGACACGTCACCGGCCTGGGTCTCGATGACCGGCAGCGCCGTTAGGGAACCCGCACCTCGCTCGTCGGACATTTTGCAGGCACGTTCCAGTAGGCGGGAGTGAAGGTAGAACACGTCACCCGGGTAGGCCTCACGTCCGGGAGGACGTCGCACCAGCAACGAAATTTCGCGGTAAGCCGCAGCCTGTTTCGAAAGGTCGTCGTAAATGCAGAGCACGTGGCCGCCCGCGTTGTCCTTGCTTGCGGGTTTCCCATCTTTGCCGGTGTGCATGAAATATTCGCCCAATGCCGCACCCGTCATGGGCGCTAGAAAGAGTAGTGGGGCAGGCTCCGAAGCTGTCGCGCTCACCACGATGGTGTGCTTCATGGCGTCGTACTGCTCAAGTGTCTTCACCACCTGGGCTACGGTGGAACGTTTCTGGCCGATGGCGACGTAGATGCAGATGACACCCGTATCGCGCTGATTGATGATCGTGTCGAGCGCCACGGCAGTCTTGCCCGTCTGACGATCGCCGATGATAAGTTCGCGCTGACCACGGCCCACGGGGATCAGCGAGTCAATGGCTTTGAGGCCCGTCTGCATAGGCTCGTGTACGCTCTTGCGATCAACGATGCCAGGTGCGATGCGCTCGATGGGGTTGGTCGTGACGGCCTGGATGGGGCCCTTGCCATCAATGGGCTGGCCCAGCGCGTTCACCACACGGCCGACGAAATTCGGGCCCACGGGCACGGACATAATCTTGCCGGTGCGCTTGACGGTGTCGCCTTCCTTGATGATCGAAGAGTCCCCCAAAATAATGATGCCGACGTTGTCTTCTTCCAGGTTGAAAGCGAGGCCCATCACTACCTCGTTCTTGCTCGAGATCAGCTCAAGCAGCTCGCCGGCCATGGTTTTTTCAAGGCCGTAAGCGCGGGCGATACCATCGCCTACACTAATGACCGTACCCACTTCGGCCACATCCACCTGGGCGTCAAAGCCCTGGATCTGGCTGCGAATGATGCGGGAGATCTCTTCCGCGCGAATGTCCATGAATGCCTCCGAACAACTGAATAAGAGCGAAATTTAGACTGAAAGCAATTGTGTTTTAAGCTGGTGCAATTGGCCTTGAATCGAAGCGTCGTAAACGGTGGAGCCCACCTGTACCTTGAGGCCACCGAGCAAGCCCGGATCAACTTCTTGGATCAAGCGGATGCTCTTGCCGATCTTCTTGCCAAGGGTGGACTGGATCGCGGCGGCCTGGGCAATACTGAGTGGAGTCGCTGAAACAGCAGTAGCCTCCACCACGCCCGCCTTTTCATCCACCAGGGCATTGAAAGCCTGCTCAATGTCGTAGATGAGATTCAAGCGGCCACCTTCAGTAACCACCTTGAAAAAATTGCCAAGGGTCATAGAGATCCCCGCTTGGCGCAGCACCGCGTCAAAGACGTAGGCCTTTTGGGTGGGCAGCACCAGCGGATTGGCGACCAAGCGCTGAAGGTCAGCGTTGCCACGCACCAGCTCCGCCACTTCGCTCAATTCATGCTGCAAGACGACGAGATCTCCGTGCATGTCTCCGATTTCCACCAGGGCTTTTGCGTAGCGTTTGGCGATGAGGCGATTGCTCACTGGAGGCCTCCGATCTGCTGAATGGCTCGATCCACCGTGGACGACGCCGCGCCACCCTGGAGGTGGGCCTGAAGTTTTTTCGCGGCGCCTTCGGTGGCCAGTTCAGCCACCAGGGATCGCAACTGGGTCTCGGAAGCCTTGCGTTGATTTTCGATTTCGGTCTTGGTCTGAGCCAGGATGGACGCGGCTTCAAGGCGTGCGCCCTCCAGGATGCGCTGCTTCTCGGCCTCGGAATCCACTTCGGCTTTTTGCAAAATGCCATCCAGCTCGGCTTGCAGGCCGGCCATCTTCGCTTCCAATGCCTGCATTTGTGCTTCGCCCTCGGCCTTATCTTTCTGAGCCTGGGAAAGCCGATCTTCCAGCTCCTTCGTCCGAGCTTTGAAGGCCGCGCTGAGAGCACCCTTCGTTAGGAAAATGATTCCGCCCGCAAAGATCGCGAAATTAATGAGCTTGATGATGAACTGCCACTGTTCATTCAGAACCCAAGGTCCCAGCTTGATGACCGGGTGATGGCTGCCCGCATGCTCGGCCCCTTCATGGGCCGTGCCTGCGTGGGCAGTTGCTTCATGGGCGGTCGCGTCATGGGCAGTCGCGTCATGGGCAGTCGCGTCATGGGCGGTCGTGCCGTGTTCATTCGCGCCGTGCTCAGGACCGTGACGGTCCGGGCCTTCTGTAGCAGCGGGCTGGGTGGCGGATTGAGCCGTAGCCGGAGTCGCGCCATGTTCCTGGGCCTGCAAGGAGATCGGATATAACGCCAAGAGGGCGCCAGTAGCCACGTTGAGAAGGAGACGGGGTCGTTTCATTCTGTCCCTCATGCCTGCTTCAACAGATGCTGCGCCATGGATTCCGCCAGGACATCCACCTGCGTCATCAATTCGGCTTTCGCCGCCGCAGCTTGGGCTTCCAATAGCGTCAAGGCCGAAGCCCGTTCAGCCTGAGCTTGGTTACGCGTCGAATCCAGCAACGCCTGCTTTTCTTTCGACGCCGCATCCGCAAGGGCCTTGCGATGTCCGTAGGCCTGATTCCGCAGATCGCGAAGCTTCGACTGATATTCCGCCGACCGCTGCTCGATCATGGCCGCCGCCAGGGCCTTGGCTTCGCTGCCCGCATTCATATCCTTCTCGCGCTGATCCATCACAGCGACCATGGGCTTGAAAAAGGAGGACTTCAAAAAGAAATAAAGGACCGTCGTCAGCAGCATGACGACCAACAGTTCTTGTCCATTGATCTGCATGGGCGCGGGAAGGCTCTCGATGAAGCCCTTGGGCTCGCCCCCCAACATCCCGAAACTCGCCGCCTGCAAACCGATCACAGATTCCCCCTTGCCACTGCCGAGCGCTTGGACCTTAAAAACGAAAGCCTTGGAACGAAAGAAAGACCCTGGTCCCCGCGCACACAGACCCATGAATCTACCAGCAGACTCCCGAACCCTCAATTGAAGGTTTTGAGCTTGACGACTCAAGCCCCGAATGCAAAGATTTGGATTCGGCGATACGGGCGATTAGCTCAGTCGGTAGAGCAGCTGCTTTACACGCAGCATGTCGGCGGTTCGAGTCCGTCATCGCCCACCAGCAA
>JAYVXV010000027.1:0-2661 GCA_043784905.1 Holophagaceae bacterium
TGGTGTTGCTGCTGGCGATGATGGCGCACACCTATGTGAAATGGCGCCTGGGAACCTTGCCTGAACTGCTCTGGGGATGCAATGTGGCGAGTTTTTGCATCATTGTGGGGCTCTGGTTTCGAGCACCTTCCTTGGTGGCCACAGGTTTCCTCTGGCATGTCTGTATCGGCGATCCAGCCTACCTGGTAGAAATCTTCCGCAGCGGCCACACGGGCTGGACTTCGGTCTTGGTTCACAGCTTGCCGCCCATCGCAGCTTTCTTCTATTTGCGCCGAACAGGCTTGCCGCGCAGCGGGCCTTTTCTGGCGCTGCTGCTCTTCATCGCGCTGGTGCCAGTCAGCCACTACCTGACGCCTTCGCCGCTGAATATTAATCTGGCTCATGAACGGCTCTGGTTTCTCAAATCCCGTTTCCCCGGCCTTTGGAGCTACCGCGTGATCTTTTGCGCGGGGATGCTGGCCTTGCTGCTCATGGGAGACGCGCTGCTGGCGCTGGTTTTGAAGCGACCTCCCCAACCTTCTCATTCGGATTAGCGTTCAAAAAGACAAAACCTCACCACGAAGACACAAAGGGCACCAAGGACGCGAAGAAATTCGTCATGTGCCAGCTTCGCGGATGAAATTCAGGCGGCCCGGCGACGGCCTCACGCTTAGGTGTGATCCGCGCCAGGCCACCTGAATTTGCGGGCCTTCGGCCCGCGGCGCTACGCGCCTCGCGAAGCGATTTCGGGCCGGAATCATGGGTGATGGAGCTTCGTGTTTTCTTGGTGTTCTTCGTGCCTTGGTGGTGAGTTTTTATCTTTTTGAAGCGGCCTGGTAATGATCTCCGTCATCCTAAAAGCCATGGACGAGCGACACGGACCAAAATTCGATGAAAAGGGTGTCTTGCAGCACATGGTGGACGCCTGCAAGCGACTGCACGCCCGCAACCTGCTGGCCTCCGCTGATGGCAATATCTCCTACCGCTTTTCCGATGAACACATTGCCATCACACCCACTGGTATCAATAAGGCGAAGCTGCGGATGGAGGACATGGCGTTCAAGCAATTGGACGGGAAAATCCTGAAAGGAAAACCCAGCGGCGAAAGGCTCATGCATATGGCGGTGTACCGTGCTTGTCCTGAAGCCCGGGCCGTGGTCCACGCCCATCCACCCACCGCGATTGCATGGAGTCTGGCGCGGCCAGAATTGAAATTCTTGCCGGATGAATCGCTGCCGGAAGTCATTCTCGCTGCGGGCCGGATTCCCATCGTGCCCTACGCGCGACCAGGCACCGCAGCCATGGGCGAAGCACTGCTGCCGTTCCTTCCGGAATATCGCTTGATGATTTTGGCGCGGCATGGCGCGCTTTGTTGGGGTGAGACGGTGGAAGACGCCTACAACGGTATCGAGCGGTTGGAGCATGTCTGCCAGATCCTGAAATCCGCCATGGAATTGGGCGGGCTCAGTCCCTTGCCTATCGAAGAATTGGCCAGTCTTCGCGCCATGCGCATGAACCAGGGTCCAAGGATTTTATGAGGGCCTTGCAGTCTCTCGCTCTGCATTTTGATGGACGGCGGCTTTCCATCCTTGACCAGACGCTTATTCCCCAAGTGGAAGTCTGGGTGGATGTCACCGAACCTCGCGCCATGGTCGAAGCCATTCAGAAATTGAAGGTACGCGGTGCGCCATTGCTCGGTGTGGCGGCGGCTTTGTGCCTCGCTTGCATCGCCGAAAGCGGTGCATCAAAAGCGCAGTTGGAGAGCGACGCGCTATGGTTGCGGCGAGCGCGGCCCACGGCGGTGAACCTGATGTGGGCACTGGATCGTTTGCGTCATGTGTTGGAGCGAGGCGGTTCCAAGGACGATCTGGTGGCTGAGGCGGAGCATATTTTTCTGGAAGACGTGTTGTTGTGCGAGCGCATGGCGGAGCACGGCGCGGCCCTCATCGGTGAAGGCGAATCCATCCTCACCCACTGCAATACCGGAGGCCTGGCCACGGTGGGGGTAGGCACGGCGCTGGGTGTCATTCATCGCGCCCATATCCAAAAAAAGCGAATTCATGTGTTCGTGGATGAAACACGTCCCTTGCTTCAAGGCGCGCGGCTCACGACCTGGGAGCTGGGCAAGCTAGGCATTCCCCACACGCTCATCACCGATTCCATGGCCGCCATTCTTCTAAGAGATGGCCGTATCACCCGAGTTTTGGTGGGCGCCGATCGCATCGCGTTGAATGGCGATTTCGCCAACAAAGTGGGCACCTATGGCCTCGCGGTCCAGGCCCATTTCCACGGAATCCCTTTCCATCCTGTTGCGCCGTACTCCACCGTGGATACCCGTTGCGAGGGTGGCAAAGATATACCTATCGAAGAGCGTGGCAGCGCCGAAGTTCTGGGCTATGGTGACCAACTTTGGGCGCCGGAAGGCACCGAAGTGTTCAATCCGTCTTTCGACGTTACGCCCTCGGAATTGGTGACGAGTTTGGTGCTCGATCGCGGGGTCATCACCCAGGCCGAACTGAAGGCGGGGGCGCTAAGGCGAGGGGTTTGATACCAATTTGCGACCGAACGGGTTCCAGCATCAAAAATAATTCACCACAGAGACACAGAGACACAGAGACACAGAGAAAAGCAACTAGTAATAGAAGACGCGGAACAATGCAGAAATCACCGAATCATGATTTT
>JAYVXV010000028.1:0-2660 GCA_043784905.1 Holophagaceae bacterium
CCGCCACGTGATCCTATCGGCCACCAAGTCGCAGAATTCCGATCCCCCCTCGGCGGTGGGCCCCGCGTGAATCACCAAACCTCATTTTTCAGGACCGACTCGTTGTTGTGGGTCGCTTCGCATGCATGGATATGAGATGCGTGATCCGAAACCAACAACGAGGCCTGAAGCCTGATGCCCGAGGCCCGAATCAGAAGGCCAGCCCGGCCCCGGCCTCAGAACGCTGCAATAGGTGATGGATGGCCCTGCACTGATCCACCAACTGGATAAAATCTGAAGGTAATAGAGCTTGAGGACCGTCGCTGAGCGCTGTTTCTGGATGGCAGTGGGTTTCCACCAAAAGGCCGTCTGCACCTGCGGCGACACCTGCCCGGGCGCAGGGCAGGACGAGATCTCGGCGTCCGGTCGCATGGCTTGGATCCACCATGACCGGAAGATGGGTCAGCGCTTTGGCGGCGGGCACCACACTTACATCCAAAGTGTTTCGCGCATGATCACTCCAGGTCCTAATGCCGCGCTCGCAAAGAATCACATTGCGGTTGCCTTCTCCCAGCACGTACTCGGCGGCGTAGAGCCATTCTTCAAGCGTAGCGGAGGGCCCGCGCTTCAATAACACCGGCTTTTCGCTGCGGCCCGCGCGCCTGAGTAACGCAAAATTCTGCATATTGCGCGCACCGATCTGCACCAAGTCCGCAGTGCGTTCCACATCATCAAACGTCTCAACTTCGGTGGCCTCCGTGACGATGCCTAAATCGAATTCATCCCTGGCTTCTTCCAACAAACGCAGCCCTTCGAGGCCCAGGCCTTGAAAGGAATAGGGACTCGTCCGGGGTTTGAAAGCGCCCGCCCGCAGCAGCTTTACGCCACGCTCCGCCACATAGCGCGCCGTGGCAAAGAGTTGCTCACGGCTTTCAACGCCGCAGGGGCCCGCCACCAGTGCCAATTCGGGCCCGCCGACTTTCACGCCGCGCACGTCTACGACCGTGCGGCCTGGTGCGATGTCCGAAGAGGCGAGCTTGAAAGGTGAAGTGATGGGCACCACGCGGCGCACACCGCCCATGGTTTCCAGGCGATCCGCCTTCAGCGACTTCGACGCATGGGGTGCAAGGATATGGATGGCTTCGGGTGACTCTTGCAATACAGGCCGCAGACCCACGGATTCCAATAGAGCCACCACAGAACCCACTTGCTCAGGCGTGGCGCTCTTTTCCATGAGGATCAGCATCGGGGCCTCCGTGAACATCTTAGCGCCTGTAAGTCGGCCCCGCCTTGCGTCTGGGGCATGGCGGTTACATCCTGATACTCAAGAGGTTTCCCATGCGCAAATTACTGGTCGCCACAGTTCCTATAATCCTTGGCCTCGCCTGTGCGCACCCCGAGGTAGATGCCTTTCGCCAAAGGCCCACACCCGTGTCGGTTTCGCTATCCATTCCGGGTTCAGTGCCGGATGGCTCGGATGTGAAGCGTGAATATGCGGCGGCCTTGAGAGCGCGTCTCGCCACCCGGGTGGTGGTCGTCCCAGATGGCGTAACGGGTCCAGCGGACATGGCGCAACTCGAGGTAGAAATCGTCGAAGCTCATCGAGCCGGCACGGGACCTAGCCCTGTAGCCGTGGGCGTGGCCACAGGCGTCACCGTGGGCGTACTGAGCGCCGCATCCGGGAATCGTCTGGGTTGGTTCGATGGTTTTTGGTGGGGCATTTGGGCGGCATCCAACGCGGCCCATTCCCGCCACCAGGACATCAACCGTTTGGGCTATAGGCCTCTCGCGGTCAGCGCTATGGTGCGCTTGGTGCGCCTGCATCAGCCGGGCGCAGCATTGTCGAGGCCACTGGCTGAATTTTCGGTGGAAGGGGCTGAAGTCATGGATGCCATGGACCCACTTACCCGGCGCGAAGCGGACGAGGATGGACGCGTCAGGGAAGAAGAAGCCCGGGCTTTTGCGCGCGTGGTGGTGGCGAAATTGCAGGATCGTTTCGGATGGACCGCCCACGGGTCACCGGATTTTTATCAGGCACCCGAAACCAAGTCCGCCGATCATGGACCCGTTGAATCCCTCCCCGTTTCCACCCAACGCTGATCTGACTGTTGAGATGACCATGGATGCTGCTGTTATTTGTTGTGGATCCTGCGGTGGCCCCCTAGCTCCCGATGACATTAAATGTCCCAGTTGCGGCTCCCAGGTAGCCACGGTGGCCTGCCCCAACTGCATGGGCATGGTTTCGGTCCACGCGCTCCACTGTGAGCACTGCGGTGCTGCAATCGGATCCCGGGAATCGTCGCCTACGGACCTGGCCTGTCCCGCTTGCAAGACATCGAAACTTGCCCAATCCCCGGTGGGTAAAGTGGCTGTGGATCAATGTCTGCGTTGTGGTGGCGTCTGGATGAGCCAAACTTTTTTCGATCAGATTAGTGCTGATAAAGAGACCCGAGGGATGGCCTTGGGGGTTTTGCCCCTTGGCGAAGCTCCGAAAGAGGGTGAGGCTCCGACAACCGCAGGCGATATTCAGGTGGTCTACCGGCCTTGCCCTTGTTGTTCAGCGATGATGAATCGCTACAACTACGCGCGCATCAGCGGAATCATTTTGGACGGGTGTAAGAACCATGGCCTCTGGTTCGATCGAGATGAGTTGCGTCGGGTACTGGACTTCATCCAAGGCG
>JAYVXV010000029.1:0-8763 GCA_043784905.1 Holophagaceae bacterium
ATCGAAAAGGGTCGCGTCATTCGAGACGGTGTAGATGCAGAGCTGGACGGGGTGCGGCGCCTGGCTCGGGATGCCAAGCAAGTGATGCTGGAACTGGAAGAAGAAGAGCGCGCCGCTTCGGGAATCCACAGCCTGAAGATCAAGTACAACCGGGTTTTCGGCTACTACTTCGAAATTACGAAATCCAATCTAGCGGCGGCTCCGCAGCATTTCATCCGAAAGCAGACCCTCGCCAATGCCGAACGATTCACGACCGAAAAACTCAATGATTTTGAGCAGCGGCTGCTGAGCGCCGAGAGCGACCAGGTGCGTTTGGAAACCCTTCAATTCAAACGCATCCTGGGTGAAATTTTGGCCGCCCGCGTCCATCTGGTCGCCCTTGCAAGGGCCGTCGCTTCCCTCGATCTGCTTTGCGCTTTCGCCGAGCGGGCGCGGTACAGCGGGTGGACCCGACCAGAACTCAGCGAGGCACGAGAGCTGATTCTCACCGGAGCACGCCATCCTATGCTCGAAGCCCGCCTCAGCCGCGAGTGCATCCCGAATGATTTGAATCTCACCCAAGCCCAAAGCATGGCCGTGGTGACGGGCCCAAACATGGGCGGAAAATCCACCTTCCTGCGCACGGCGGCCCTGCTGGTGGTGCTGGCCCAAACGGGCTGCTTCGTGCCCGCTGAATGGATGCGCTTCGGTATCACCGATCGCATTTTCACGCGCATCGGCGCTTCCGATTTTCTCGCCAAAGGGCAATCCACCTTCATGGTGGAAATGACCGAAACCGCGCGCATCCTCAATCAAGTGACGCCCGCAAGCCTGGTGATCCTGGATGAAATCGGCCGTGGCACGAGTACCCGCGATGGGCTCGCCCTGGCGGAAGCCATCGCGGTCTACCTGCGCGATCTCAAAGCCGGGCCAGGTATTTCTGCTCCCAGCGGGGCCCCGCGAACGCTTTTCGCCACCCATTTTTTCGAGATGACGAAACTGGCGGAAGATCCCCGCATCGCCAACCTCCATGTGGAGGTGCAGGAGTGGGAAGATCAACTGCTCTTTTTGCACCGCATCGCGCCAGGCCCAGCGGATCGCAGCTACGGCATCCAGGTGGCAAAGCTCGCGGGCCTGCCCCGCTCTGTCATCGCGATGGCCCAAAGGCTTTTGGCGCAATCTAAAGATGAGCCTTCAATCCCACGAAACCAAGCGCCCCCTCAGGTTCAGCAACCCCTTCTACCGATGTTCGAGATCGAACGCGATCCCCTGTGGGAGGAATTGGAGGCCCTGGACCTCAAGCGCATGACCCCCCTGGAGGTGATGAACTGGGTGGCAGAGAAACAGAAGGTAAATCGTTGCGACGAAATAAACTGACCGATTCGGTAACGTGCCGATATCTGGTTCAGACTGCCACGGGCGTCTGCCACATGTGGACCCAATCCGGCATTTGATGACCCGGCATGGGACGGGCGATAAAATAGCCTTGGGCCTGCTCACAGCCCAAGGCCTTGAGCAGATCCCACTCCGCACGGGTTTCAACGCCTTCGGCCACGGTTTTCAGGTTGAGCTTGCGGGCCAAATCCAAACTGGTCTCGATGATCGTCCGATGCCTGGGTTGGGTTGGGGAATCCTTGACAAAGGACTGATCAATTTTAAGTTCAGTAAAAGGCACGTTGCTGAGTTGTTGCAGGGATGAATAGCCGGTTCCGAAATCATCCACCGATAGCCCGAACCCCTTTAGGCGCAGTCGTGCCAGCACGTTCAGAACCTTGGCTACATCGGTCATTACTTCGGTTTCGGTCACTTCCAGCGTAATCCGGTTGGGATCGCAATCAGATTCCCTGACCAGGTCATGAAGCCGATCCGCGATGCTCAGGTCCTCAAGGCAATGCATGGAGATATTTACCGAAGCCGTGAGGGTGCAGCCTCTCCTGGCCCAGGCTTTCAGGTATTCACAGGTTTGAGTCAGCAACACCTCGGTCAGGGGTGTCACCAGGCCCGCATGCTCCATATGATCGATGAAATTCAGGGGGGACAGTACGCCGTGACCTGGGCGGAACCAACGAACAAGGGCCTCTACGCCTTGTACTTCGCCGGTTTCAAAAGACACTTTGGGCTGAAAGAAGGCAATGAACTCACGTTCCTTCAGGCCGCGTTTTAAATCTTCTACATTGAATTCGGTGCGTGCGACGTAGGCCTCTTTTTTATTTCCCTGTGGCTGAAAGCCGGAAAGACAGGAAGTGAGTTCCTGCAAGCTGAGGGGCTTGGCAATCGCGCTCAGCACCTGCAAACCCGAAGCTCTGGCCATGGTCTCCACCGTGTTCAGAATGGAGATATCCATAGCGCTGACCACTGCAACGGCCCGCGCCAATTGGTCTTCGGCCACATGGCTGATGAATTCCACACCATCCATTTCCGGCATATCCAAGTCGCATAAAATGATGTCCACGGGTTCGGCCCGGTCAGCCAGCAGCTCCAACGCTTCGCGCCCATTCGCGGCCTCCAGAAGCGTCTCAGCCCCCAGATCTTTCAGAAGCCGAAGCGTCATCCGGCGTTGGAAATCGTGATCCTCCACAACCATGATGGTGCAATTGCTCAGCTCCACGCTCCTGCCTCCGTTGATGGCGGTCGCCACTATTATTTGTCAGAGCATACGTCCGCGCGTTGACCGGAGATTCCGATACCTGCGAACGGTGTTTTTTTGCCCCCGAACGAACGATCCAGTGCCATGCGTCATGAGGTTCCAGCCCGGATGCATTCTTTCGTTCGAGGCGTCATGGCGCGGCTAACGGTCAATTCCACCTTGGGTGCGATCATCACCTTGATTCGCCCCACCGAGGCGGGGCGGATCCCTTTGACCATTCGAGGCCTAAGCAGCAAGTGGCGCTGAATCCGTAGCAAGCCATCTTCCGGGAAGGCGTGTTCGACCTCAGATAGGGCGGTCCAGCGGGTCAAATAGCGATTCAGGCCCCGGTAGGCCCACACCCGGTCATTCTCCAGCTCGAAATGGGTGATGAGTTCCAGTTCCATAAAAATTTCCCCATCGCCGACCCGGATGGGAAAGCGAAGGGGCGGTGGAAGCAGGGCCTTCAATTCGGATGGGCTGAGCCGCCGGATCAGGCGATCACCCAGGCGCTGGAGGCATTTGGCAAGCCGATCCTCAAACACCGGCTTCAGCAGGTAGTCCACCGCAGCGAGTTCGAAGGCGCGCACCGCGTAATCCGAATGGGCGGTCACGAACACTACAGGCGGACTTCCGGGCAATTCCGCCAGCACTTCCATTCCATTGAGCCCGGGCATCTGGATATCGAGGAATATCACATCCACGTCGTAAGGCTGATGCAGCCATTGGAGCAGCGCGATGCCGTCCCCCAGTTCACCCACGACCGTACACTCGGCTTCCTTGAGCAGCCGGGACAACCGCTCCCTCGCCAGAGGCTCGTCATCAACCACCAGGGCCTTAAAGGGTTCCATGAGCGAATTCTACTTGGATCGCCTCTAGCCGAATGCGGGCGAGGGTCCCCTGGCCCGAGGGACCGATGGAAAAGCTGGCTCCGGCGCCGAAGTGCAAAGACAAGCGTGAACGCAAATTTCTTACGCCGATCCCTTTCCCCTCTTCATGGTCCCGGAACGGCGCCCCGGAATTCCACACTTCCAGGAGGATCGCGCCATTCTGGGCTCGGGCCCGAAGGATCAAATCCCCACCTGGAATGCTTGGCGCGATTCCATGTTTGATGGCATTTTCCACCAGCGGCTGGAGCAGGAGAGGGGGCACCTCAATGGAGTCCAGCCCCTCGTCCCACTCCCAAATCACCCTGAGTCGCTTATCTAGCCGGATGGCCTCCAGAGCTAGGAAATCCGAAATGATCTTGCGTTCTTCCCCAAGGGGCAGCCGCATATGCTCAGACGCTCTCATGATGCGCCGCAGTAGGTCGGAAAGGTGCCGGATGGCGCGCTCGGCAGTCTTGGGATTCTTGTGGACAAGCTCCGCCAGGCCATTGAGTGCATTGAAGAGCACATGAGGGTGGATCTGGCTCTGGAGCAAGCGATTCTTGGCGACCTGGGCTTCGAATTCCGAAGCCATTCGAAGCTCCTCGGACTGAGCCCGGGAAGCGACAAGTCCTCCCACGAGTATCATGGCTGGTCCCATAAACGAGATGTAGAGATCCACAACCTTGCCCAGGTTGAATTTGACATTCGCCTGAGTAAGGAACCATCCATCGAGAAGTGGGAGTAGAGCCGAGAGCAGTTCACAGACAACCACCGAAAGCACAAAACCCAGAATGAAGTTCCAGGGAGAAGGAACTCGGCGGAGAAGGATCCAGGGCAAAGGGGCCAGGAAAGCGATAACTCCAATGTGCGTAAATGGAGCGGAGAAAATGCTGGCCCAAATCCACACGGACACGGGCTGTTGGGATGTCCAGTAGCCATATAATTGAAAAAGAACCCACAGCGAGTAGCAGGTTCCCAGCACCCGCCAGTTTTTCGCCAGCGGGAACAGAGAAGCCCAGGGGTTCGCCGAATCCAGGACCATGTCCGTCCTGGATTCGATGAACCCAGGATGGTCCTCATTGCGTGATGGTGAGAAGGGTCGTGAGGGTCGGTAGTCGCTGCTCACGAGCCTGCCTCGACCCTTGACCCTGAACGAATCCGGCAAGCGAAGGACTCATTCCTGCGCTCTCCCTGCTTGAGCGCTGGATGGATTCTTTGTGAAAAGAAAGGTTGGTGTTCATGGGAACTCCCAGGTAGCGCCATAGGGCGCAACCTAGGTTTTGGGACCTGCCGGGATGATAGCCAAGACCTTTCCATAAACGGTATATAAACACGACTTCAACCGTCAGAACCCCCAAGAGATACCTTTCAGGGTCTCGCGGGTTATCTTTGGATCAGGGGAATGCTTATTTGGGTTGGTGCTCTCTCAGCGCAGCCACCTGCGAGGTGAAGCGATTTAGTGATAGAACACAACCGCATCATCTCAACATGTGAACAAGGCTGCCGCGTGACTTCAGCTTTAGCAAAGAAGAAGTTGAAGATTAAGTTTAAGGAACCCGCTCGATATGGCTCAACCGTCCCCGTGCCAAACCGCTGATTTTTTCGTGCTCCGCAGTCCGAGCCTGCCCCTTGATGCGCTTTCACCTCGATCAAAGGAATGGCGGGAATCTGACGCTCGATATCCTTCTGCGGTGAGTCCGGAAAGGGATCGAGAATCGCTGTGCCAGGTACTGCGCGATCTGGTTCGACGAGATGACATCCGGGAAGCTGTGGCGCTAGCCTCTCCAGATCTTGCTTCGCGGCTGGTTGCTTGGTTGGAGGGGGCCCTACCGGAAAAGGTTGCGCGAAATATTGAGCAATCCCTGGTGAAATACCTCAGCAGGATGAGCAGCCGCTCGACTCCCTTCGGTCTCTTTGCGGGCGTGTCTTTGGGGGCCTGGAGTCCTGCCAGCCGCCTTTCAGTGGGGTCCTGGCCGGAATGCCGCAAGTCTGTGCGCCTGGATTGGAGCGTCCTAGAAACCCTGGTGGACCGATTGGAGCGGGAACCCGAGGTACGGTCTCTCATCGAGTATCGGCCCAACTCCAGCATCTACGCTCAAGGGGGATGGTACCGATACCTGGAACGAAGGGATCAAGCTGGGCAGGGTCGGAGCTACCACCTGGAGGCCGTGGAGGCCACGCCCCATCTTGATTTTGTCCTTCAGCAGGCATGTGAGGGTGCGCGCCTGAAGAATTTGACGACAAGTCTGGCGCGACACCTGGATGTCGAGCCTACGGAAGCCCATTCATTTCTGAAGCAAATTATCGCTGCCCAGGTACTTTGCGGGGGGCTTTGTCCGTCCCTTACCGATCCCGACCCCCTGGGTCGGGTGATCAATGCCCTGCAGTCCGATCCGGTCACAGCTCCCCTGGCCGAGCCCCTCGTGATGCTGATGCAGGAACTAAAGAGACTCCAGGATGCGCCTCTCGGTTCGCATCCTGATGGCTATCGCAACCTGTCGGAGTCCGCGGCCATCCTGGGCATTCCATCCGACACCCGAGACCTCCTCCAAGTTGACCTTTTCCGTCCTTCTCCAGACCTGGCCCTATCCCCCATCGTCCGCCAGGCCCTTGAGGAGGGGGCGGAAACGCTCCGCCGACTAACCCCACCCCCCGTTGAAAGTCCCTTGGATCGCTTTCGGGCAGTTTTCGGAGAACGGTATGGGACTCGGTGGATGCCGCTCCTCGCCGTCTTGGACGAGGAAAGCGGGATAGGGTTCGACGGGGCTCCGCCTATGGATTCCCCGCTGTTGGAGGACCTGCCCGTTCAGAGCCCGGCCCCTCCCCGACCGCTTTCCCGGCGGGACCTGTTTCTCATGGCGCAAATCCCCAGATGGCATGGGTCCATGACCTGGAAATTGACGGACGCTGATGTGGAAGCGCTCACAAATCCGAATCTCCAACCCTTCCCCCATTCCTTCGCGGCCTTGGCCAGCCTTGCGGCTTCCAGTCCCGCCACCTTGGACCGGGGGGAGTTCCAATTCTGGATGGAACACTATTCGGGTCCCACGGCCGCCCGTTGGCTTGGAAGATTTGCCTCCGGTGATCCAGGTTTGAAGGAAATGCTTCGACGTCATCTTCGGAAAGAGGAATCCTTGCATCCGGCAACCGTGTTTGCGGAATTGATCCATGTGCCTGAAGGCAGGATGGGCAATGTTCTGGCCCGTCCGTCCATGCGGGATTATGAAATCCCCTTTCTTGCCGCGCCTAGTGTTTCAAGTGACAAGACCATCTTCCCTTCGGACCTTCAGGTGACCGTGCGGGGGGATCGCGTTTTCCTGGCTTCTACGCGGCTGGGGCGGGAAGTTGTCCCCCGGTTGTCCTCTGCCCACAACTTCGCACGAGGGCCCGTGGTCTATCGGTTTCTGGCCCACCTGCAGGATCAGGACGGACGCCCCGGCGGATGGTCTTGGGGAGCCTTGGCTGAACAACCGTTCCTGCCACGGGTCAGCCGTGGACGGCACGTCCTTAGCAAAGCGCGGTGGAGGATCGAAGCCAGGGAATTGAAAGAGGCGCTGGCAGGTTCCAGAGAGGGCGCCTGGGGGGCCTTCCAGCTCCTACGGGAAAGCCGGGGGCTGCCTCGGCGCGTCATGCTCACCGATGCGGATAACAGCCTGTTGGTGGACTTGGACCAGGTCCTGTGGGTGGAGACTCTGCACCACCTCGTGTCCAGCCGTTCAGCTTTCACCCTCACGGAATGTTTCCCGGATCCGGACCAAGCCTTGGTCACCTCGCCGGAAGGGCGATTCGCCCACGAGCTAGTCATTCCCTTTGAGGCAAATCCATCCTCCCAACCGAAGAAGGTTCCGCTTCATCAGATTCCCAAAGTTACGGAAACACGCGCCTATCCCCCCGGCTCGGAGTGGCTCTACCTCAAGCTCTACTGCGGGCCTTCCAGCGCGGACCGGCTTCTGATGGAACTGGAACCCCTCCTTCGGATGACCCAAGCGCAAGGGCTTTGGGACCGTTGGCACTTCGTTCGATATCGTGACCCGGCCCACCACCTGCGTCTGCGCTTCCATGGCCTTCCCATTCGACTCCTGGCGGAGCTGCTTCCTCTCATCCACAAGCACCTGGAGGAACACCTGGCACAGGGATTTCTATCGAAAATGCAAGTCGATACCTTTGAACCGGAATTGGAGCGCTACGGGGGTTCTCTCGGCTTTGCACTGGCTGAAGGATGGTTCTTTGAAGACAGCCAACAAATCCTGAATCACCTGGTTAGTGGCATGACGCTGGAAGAACGCTGGAGAGCCGGTCTCAGAGGTACGGACGCGATCTGGGCGGCCTTGGGTTTGAGTGTCCATTCCCGCAAAGAGCTGGCCCAGGCTTCACGAAATGGTTTCCGGAAAGAATTCGGAGATTCAGGCGACGGGGCGGTGCAGATCGGAAAGAAATTTCGAGCATTTCGAAATGAATTAGAGACCGGGTTTCCCGTTGCCTTGGGATTACCGGGGTTGCCCATGACTCCTGATCTCGGCTGCCTGACCGGGATACGCGAGGCCTTTGACCAGGGGCGAATTCCGGAGGAAATGGCGAGTATCGCCGGAAGCTTGGCGCACATGCACCTCAACCGCATCCTGCGAACCAACCACCGTGAAAATGAATGGGTCATCATGGAATTTCTGACCCGTCTTTACGAATCCTGCCTCGTGCGCTTTCCGGATATCCATTCTTCGAGCCTGTAAGGGGATGAAAGTGATGGTTGGTTAGCTGCGTCATCTGCGAAATCTGCGGTTTCATCTTTTGAACGCAATTCTGGATCAGGCCTCAAGACCCAGAACTCAGGACTCAGAATTTCCGGCTCACCTCAGTGCTTGTCCAAGTAATCCACGAGTACCGTACTCATGGTCTTGACGCCCACCACCAGCGCCTCTTCATCAATGTCGAAGTCGGGGGTGTGGGGACCACCGGTGATGCCTTTCTCTGTATTGCCGACGCCCAGCCAGAGATAGGCACCTGGAATTTTTTCTTGGAAGAAAGAAAAATCCTCGGCCCCCATGACCGTAGCGGCTTCGACTGAATGCTTGCCGAGAACCCTGGTGAGGGTCGGTATCGTCGTGGCCACCAAAGACGCATCATTGATCGTGGGCGGGTAGGCGCTGTTGGCCCGGAAAATCAACTCATAATGCGCGCCGTGAGCCGTGGTGACACCCTCCAAGATTTCCTTCATCAAGGCTTTGCTCCGGGCGCGCACATCGGCGTTCAGGGTGCGAAGGGTTCCCTCCATGCGCACCTCATCGGCGATGA